>CANNCG010000011.1 GCA_947502965.1 bacterium
CATCTACACTCCAAAGCGTTTGAAAACAGTTGAAATTTACCCTAGTAGGTTTTGATTTGCCTTCTTAGCTCAAGCAGCGTTATTTAGAATTTCTCAATTCGTAGATTATTCTGCACAATATCCCTTCACAACACCATCGGTTCGCAAACACTCCCATTGGCCAATCTGTCAATATACGCGTGTTTTTGACACTGTCTTTTTCTCCAAAAAAATGTTGAGACGGGTATCGTTCTGTTACAAACACCCCTATCACATTTTTGTGCCTTTTGCGTACTGCGTATTTGGCATACAGGAGTCTTTTTAATGACCGCTATAGAAAACACCGTTACAGAAGCCTCAGCCATCGCTGATTTCTCACAATTCAATTTACCCAGTGCACTGATAAGCGCCCTTGCTGCAATGGCATTCACAGAGCCCACCCCCATCCAAAAAGAAGCCATTCCAATCGCCATGGAAGGCCATGATGTTCTGGGTTCAGCACAAACGGGTACTGGCAAAACAGCCGCATTTGCTATCCCCGTAGTCGCCAAAATGCTCAACAATGCCCGTGGCACGGCCCTCATCCTCTGCCCAACTCGGGAATTGGCGATGCAAGTTATCGCTGTTGTACACGAGTTATTGGGTCGTAACAGCCAAATCAAAACAGCCCTTCTCATTGGCGGTGAGCCCATCTTTAGACAATTCAACCAACTTCGTATGCGTCCCCGAATCATCGTCGGAACGCCAGGTCGTGTAAATGACCATATCGAACGTGGTAGTGTTCGTTTTAATGAAACATCTATCTTGGTTTTAGACGAAACAGACCGGATGTTGGACATGGGTTTTGGCATTCAGTTGGACCAAATCCTGGAACATCTCCCAACCGCCCCTACACGCCAAACATTGATGTTTTCTGCCACACTTCCTCCAGAAATCGTACGTTTGTCTGACAAATACCTCAACAGCCCCAAACGCGTTAAGATGGGTGAAAGCAAAGCCCCCGTATTGTTGAAGCAAGATATTTTGCACCTGGCACAACAAGACAAATATGATGCCCTCCTCAAAGAATTGGAAAACCGTGAAGGTTCCGTTCTCATTTTTGTAAAAACAAAACGTGATGCAGATGAGCTTTCCTACCGTATCAGCCAAGTCCACGAAGCAACAGAAGCCCTTCATGGCGACTTACCACAGCGACGTCGGACAATGGTTATCAAAGGTTTTCGTGAGCAGCGCTTTCGGATATTGATCGCCACAGATATCGCGTCTCGTGGATTGGATATTTCGCATATTCAACACGTGATCAACTATGACTTGCCACAATGTCCTGAAGATTACCTTCACCGTGTTGGCAGAACCGCACGTGCCGGTGCAGAAGGATCCGCTGTTAGCTTTGTATCTTCGGATGACAGCCGAAAATGGCAGTCTATTCGTCGCCTACTCAGCCCAGATGATTACAAAGAAATTGGCAAACCTGCTTATGCTGGTGGTGGTGGAAACGGGGGTGGACGCTATCGTCAAGGGGGTGGACGTCCCGGCGGAAACTTTCAACGCACCTCGTCTTTCAAGCGTTCCTGGTAAACGTCCCCAGTAGCACGTAAGTCACTCCGAAATCCCCAAAAAGACTACGTCTTTTTGGGGATTTCTTTTTTCATCCAATCGAGATAGCTGGGCAATACCCTTGTCATTTGGCTCACAATACATTCAGGAACGTCATACGGATGTCCGTCTACCAATAGTGACAAAATACTAGGCACGTGGTCGTCAAAGGTTTTGACGACCATCATCACTTCGTCAGCCGTCTGTACCGACCCTTCCCAAAGATAGCGGCTTTGCACCCTAGGGACACACTGCACACAGGCCGCGATACGTGTTTCCAGCAAGCATGTCCCAAAAATATCGGCCACGGCATGGTCAGGAAAAGATATCTGACAGACCACCGGCATCCGTATTTGAAACATGATCATCGGCAGATGCTGTTCATAAAACTGACGGTCTCTGGGATGGCTCAACAAAGATCCCACACCTGTAGCCGGCACCCAAATGGCCCGAGAATGCGCCTCTTGTGGCATCAGCGTTGGGTCATCGGTTTCGCAGAGAAAGAGCGTGAGGGTCTTCTCTTCTGAGATATCGTCGCCACCAGACAAAGATAGCCGAAAGCGTTGGTAGGACGGCAATTGCGCAATGACACGCAGATTGTTCACCCCAGACTCTTCTTCGATTTCACGACGCGCCGCCGTTTCGAGCGATTCCCCTGGATCGACATGGCCTTTTGGCAAGGACCAACTATTGCCATTTTGCCGAATCACCAACACCTGATCAAGGTATAAGACAATCCCGCCAGCACAATCGACTTGTTTTTGTGGCCCCATGAGACCCTCTCCTTTTTAAAAAAAGCACAGGGCTGAGCGGGGCTGCCCGCTCAGCCGCGTACTAAAAAGCGTCGGTCACCGCGCCCAATGACGCTGACGTCGTCAACTTTGCAAACTTGGCCAAAACCCCACGCGTATACTTTGGAGCAGGACGCTGCCACTGCGCCAATCGCGCCTGAATCTCGGTTTCTGCAACCTCTAAGCGCACTTCTCTGGCGACAGAGTCGATGGTAATGAGATCGCCATCATGAACCACCGCAATGACCCCACCATCATAGGCTTCTGGGGTAATATGCCCTACCACAAAGCCATGCGTTCCCCCAGAAAAGCGACCATCCGTAATCAAGGCCACGTCTTGGCCCAATCCACGCCCCATGACCGCCGACGTTGGCGACAACATTTCGCGCATCCCAGGACCCCCTTTGGGGCCTTCGTAACGGATCACCAATACATCCCCTTTGACAACCGTCCCATCCAGAATTTTTTTTAACGCCTCTTCTTCTGAATTAAACACCCGGGCTTTTCCTGAAAAGATACCCCCTTCTTTCCCAGAGATTTTGGCAACCCCGCCCTCTTTGGCCAAATTGCCATAACAAATCACCAAATGGCTGTCTTTTTTCAAAGGACGATCCAAGGGATAAATCACGTCTTGGCCAGCAGGATAGGGTGCAACCGAGGCCAAGTTTTCGGCCAGCGTCTTGCCAGTGACCGTCATGCAGTCGCCATGCAAAAGTCCGGCGTCCAACAACATTTTCATCAAGGGCAATACCCCCCCTATTTCCACGAGTTTGGACATGGTGTATTTCCCACTGGGTTTTAAGTCTGCCAGAACAGGCGTGCGTTTCCCAATAGTCACAAAATCATCCAAGCACAAAGGAACATCGGCCGCATGGGCCATCGCCAAAAGATGCAACACCGCGTTGGTAGATCCCCCCAAGACAATGACCACTGTGATGGCATTTTCAAATGACTTGCGGGTCATGATATCCCGGGGTCGGATGTTGTGTTGTAACAGATTTAAGACAGCCGCACCGGCATGTTCGCAATCGGTGGTTTTGGCACCAGAAATAGCCGCCTGTGCCGAACTATTTGGCAAACTCAGGCCCATCGCCTCGATCGCAGACGCCATGGTATTGGCGGTATACATCCCCCCACAAGACCCCGCACCAGGAATGGCACACCCTTCCACCTCCCGCAGTTCAGCATCGCTGATTTTACCAGACGCATGACTCCCCACCGCTTCAAACACAGAGACCACGTCTACAGGCTTGTCTTTATGACAGCCAGGCATAATGGTCCCCCCATATACAAAGATACTGGGACGGTTCAAGCGGGCCATCGCAATCACACATCCAGGCATATTTTTGTCACAGCCCCCAATGGCAACGAAGCCATCAAAACCTTCACACCCCACCACGGTTTCGATAGAGTCCGCGATGACTTCGCGAGACACGAGAGAATATTTCATGCCTTCGGTGCCCATCGAAATGCCATCCGAGATAGTGATGGTATTAAAGATAACCCCTTTGCCACCGGAAGCATTGACCCCCGCCTCCGCCTGACGCGCCAACACGTCGATATGCATATTGCATGGGGTCACCATACTCCATGTTGAGGCAATGCCAATTTGTGGCAGCAAAAAATCAGGATCTGTGAAGCCCACCGCACGCAACATTGCGCGGGAAGGCGCACGGTCTGGGCCGTCTACAACTTGGGATGAAAAATGGCGCGGATCGTTGGTGTTGATCATAGAAAACTCCCGTGATTAATAATGGCAAGTATACTAGAGGGGGGCTTTCTAGGTGGCAACCCTTCTTTGGTCACAAACAGGTGCACTCGGACACAGCGCCCGCAACAAACATCCCGCACACTGCGGTGATCTGGACCCACAGACCTCCCGACCATGGACAATAAGCAAGGAGGAAAAATCTGTCCAAAGGGACATGTCCCACACCTGCTGCAAGTCACGCTCAATTTTTTCGGCCTCTTTTTCCATCGTAAATCCCAAACGCCGCGAGAGACGGTTCACATGGGTATCTACCGTGATACCCGGCTGCCCAAAAGCCTGACCCAACATCACATTGGCGGTTTTGCGGCCTACACCTGGGAGGGTCACCATCGCGTCGAGCTTTTCCGGCACCTGTCCCCCATACACATCCCGAATCCGCTGCGCTGTGGCCACGATATTACGGGCTTTGGTTGAAAAAAAGTTAATCGATTTGATCAAAAAGGCCACCTCTTCGGGTTCAGCCTCTGCCATCATCGCCACATCTGGAAATTGGGCAAAGAGGCCTGGCGTCACCATGTTGACCCGTGCATCTGTACACTGCGCGGACATGATGACCGCAATCAACAATTGAAACGGTGATCCATGGGTCAGAAAGGTCGTGACCGGCGGGTAGTGACTTTGGAGACACTCAAAAACAGTGCGCGCACGACGTTGTTTTTTTAAAAGGGATTCTTTCATACGCCCTCCAAGAGGGGGTATGAAAGAATCCCTTTTAAACATGGCAATGGGACAGTTACAAGAAACATATGCCTACTGGGCAGTGATCCGATCCCAAGACCTTTTGGTGAATGTAGGCCTCTGTGACCCTGGGCATGAGCGCCTCGTCGACAAAGACATAATCAATTCTCCAGCCCACATTGCGCTGGCGGGCACCAGCGCGAAACGACCACCAACTATATTCATTGGGCTGCGCATGAAACGCACGAAAGGTATCCACATAGCCACGACGCACAATACGGTCCAACCATTCACGTTCGATAGGCAAAAACCCAGACGTGTCTTCATTGTCCTTGGGTCTCGCCAAGTCTATTTCGTGGTGTGCGGTATTGTAATCCCCCGCAATGACCACGTGTTTCCCAATCGCACGGAGCTCATCACAGTGGTCAAAAAAGGCCTGATAAAAATCCAATTTATAGGCCAAACGGTCAGGGCCACTTTGCCCATTGGGAAAATAAACAGAAAAAAATATAAAGCCCTCAAATTCAGCCGCAACCACACGGCCTTCACAATCAAAGCGTGGGTTTCCAAACCCATACACGACATTGAGGGGCTTGTGTTTGGTGAGAATCCCTACCCCGCTATAGCCTTTGCGCTCGGCTCCATAATAAATAGAATAATAGCCATGCGGGTTGATCAGTTCCTCAGGCAGCACCGACTCATCGGCCTTGATCTCTTGTAGCCCCACGATATCGGGAGAAACGGTTTCGAGATAGGCCTTGAGTGCCCCTTTGCTATGGCAGGCACGAATGCCATTGACGTTCCAAGACGCGATAGAAAGCATAGGGAGGTTTTATCAGATATCACATCCCATGCCAAGGAGCGGATCCTTTCCACCAGTAGACGTGTCGCGGCATGCTGCGCGAGCACGCTCCCCGGTCGGACGCGGCAAAGCCGGATCCTCCCTCAGCCACAGGCGTGGTCACCTATGCGGAATAGGCGCCCGCCGCGATTTGAAATTCGGTGCCATTTTGGAACGGGTATACAATCCCAAGACAATCTTTCGGTATGTTCTTGTTTTTACTAGCTATGGCAAATAAAAACACATTTCAATGGATCGCATCTAGGGTGTTTGAACTGTGATTTGGGATTGATTTGTAGGCCCTGTTTCTATAGAATCAGGAGGTCTTTTCTTTTTGAGATTCTGTCTCATTTTTTTCATGTATATGTCGCTGAGGAGCGGGCCCGTGCATGGTTTTCCTTTTTTTTTGACTGATTTAGAGTGTGTCCTGACCAGGTTTTCTCTGTCTCGAGAATTCCTTCTGGGTCTGACTTGTTGCAGTCACGGGTCCACGTTTGCGTTTTTTATTTGTAGCGAGGCTGTTTCAAAATGTTTCAGGCAAGGATTTCGAGCCAGAAAAACCGGACTTCACTGCGTGTGAATAAAGATTTTTTGGGTCGAGTCCTGAAGTCCCATGATGCATTTTAAAACAGCCCCGTAGAGGAGTTTTTTGTATGCCAACATCGGGTTTGTTAAGTATCATCAAGCGGAATGGAGAGACGGTTTCCTTTGATACGGTCCGTATCCTAAACGCTATTCACAAGGCCTTTTTGTCTGAAAATATTTCAGATTTAGAGACGGTCCAAATTTTGACAGAGGACGTTGTTCAAATTTTGGTAGCACACCAGCAGGATGAGCGTCCCGCTGTGCTGACCGTCGAGGTGGTTCAGGATACGGTTGAAGAAATTTTGATGCTCCGTGGGCACCACAAAATTGCCAGAAACTATATTGTGTACCGCGAAAATCACAAACAAAAACGCCAAGAGGAAGTCCGATCCAAGATTCAGGAAAAAAGCCTACTGGTAACCCTTTACAATGGCGAAAGCATTCCTTTCGATGCGTCCGTGATCGAAGAAAGATTGCGCTTGCTCACTCCCGACCTCATGCGGGTGTCTATTTCGGAAATGGTGCAGTCTGTTATTCGCCAGGTCTATGACGGCATTCCTCAAAAAGAGATTGATCTCTTGGTGTTGGGTGCGGCACGTGAGCGTATCGAACAACATTATGAGTATGCATTTTTGGCAGCCAGAATTGCCATTAATTTTCTCTACAAAAAAATACTTGGCGAATACATGAACACGGTTAGTGCAGACAGTGCCTACAGAAGACGTTTTGCGTCCTACCTTCAAAAAGGCGTGGATTTGGAATTGCTCAATCCCGAATTGTTGGGCTTTAACCTGTCCACATTGGCGGCGGCCTTACGGCCAGAGCGGGATAAGTTGCTTATATATCAGGGTGCTCAAATTCTGATAGACCGTTATCTCATCCAAGACCGTAGCGATGCGCGACATTCTATCGAGCTTCCCCAGTGGTTTTGGATGCGGGTATCTATGGGCTTGGCGCTCAAAGAAAAACCAGAAGAACGGGAATTCTGGGCGATTGCGTTCTACAACGTCCTGTCCAATATGGATTTGGTGTCGTCGACACCCACGTTGTTTAATAGCGGTACCGTGCATAGCCAAATGAGCTCTTGCTACCTGAATATTGCGGACGATTCGCTGGGTGGTATTTTTAAATTGTTCAGCGACAATGCCCATTTGAGCAAATGGGCGGGAGGCATTGGGTCAGATTGGACGCCAGTGCGTGCCACGGGTTCCCGTATCAAAGGCACCAATGGGGCCTCTCAAGGCGTCATCCCTTTTATTAAGATTTTTAATGATGTTGCCTTGGCGGTAAATCAGGGGGGCAAACGCAAAGGGGCGATGTGTGCCTACATGGAAGTGTGGCATTTGGATTATGAGCAATTTCTGGAGCTCAAAAAGAATACGGGTGACGAGCGTCGCCGGGCCCACGACATCAATACCGCCGCATGGATTCCAGACTTATTTATGAAACGCATACAAGAAGACAAGTCTTGGACTCTGTTTTGTCCTTCGGACGTCCCTGATTTGCATGACCTTTACGGGAAAGCCTTTGAAGCACGTTATGCCTTTTATGAATCCCAGAATCTGCCCCGTGCCAAGACCGTAAGGACCCTTGATTTGTGGCGTAAAATGTTGACCATGCTCTATGAAACAGGTCATCCATGGATCACCTTCAAAGATGCGGCCAATGTGCGTAATCCCCAAAGCCATTCTGGGGTCATTCATTCGTCCAATTTGTGCACAGAGATAACCCTCAATACATCCACAGAGGAAACCGCTGTCTGCAATTTGGCCAGCTTGAATTTGGCCAAAATGATTCGCAATGGGGCACTCGATGAGGAGAAAATAGCCCAAACGGTTGAAATTGGGATTCGGATGTTGGACAACGTCATCGACAACAATTTCTACCCTATTCCAGAAGCAGAGAAAGCCAACATACGGCACCGTGCGGTGGGATTGGGATTGATGGGCTACCAAGACGCCTTGTATCAGGTCAATATTGCATTCGACTCGCCTGAAAACGTGGAATTTGCAGACATGTCTATGGAAATGATCTCTTACTACGCCATTTCAGGTAGTATGAAATTGGCCAAAGACCGTGGGGCCTATGAAACATACAAAGGGAGCAAGTGGGACCAAGGTATTTTTCCTTATGACACGCTGGATATCCTCGAAGAAGAGCGCGGTCGCAAGGTCAAGGTATCCCGTGCAACGACCATGGATTGGGCGTCACTCAAAGCCCAGGTGCGTCAGTATGGGATGCGGAACTCCAATACCATGGCCATTGCACCAACGGCGACGATTGCGAATATTGCAGGTGTCTATCCCTGCACAGAACCGGCCTACAAGAATATTTATATGAAAGAAAATCTTTCTGGAAATTTCTTGGTGATCAACCGCTATCTCATCGAAGACCTCGAGAAAGCGGGCCTCTGGACTCCCCGTATTTTAGCCAAGATCAAGCTCAATAACGGGTCTATACAGGCCATTGATGATATTCCGTTCAAGATTCGTCAAAAATATATGGAAATATTTGAAATACCAGCGAACGTGGTGGTGAATTGTGCGGCGCGTCGGGGGAAATGGATAGACCAATCGGCGTCCACCAATATTTTCACAGCGACTACCAGTGGCAAGTTTTTGGCAGAGATTTATACCTTGGCATGGGAGTTGGGATTAAAGACCACCTATTATTTGCGCACATTGGGGGCGTCTCAAGTCACCAAAGCAACGGTAGGTGAGGCGTATGATGAGGTCTCAGCATCTGTGACCGAAGAGGTTCCTGCGTTTATAGCGTGTTCTATTTCAGATCCAGATTGTGAGGCTTGTCAATAAAATAATATGATGCACCGTGCGGTGCTGCCGCACGGTGCATCAATGTGTGAGGGTGGGCGCCTTTTTGCAGCCCGTTTAATTGTATAGTAGGAGAAACATCATGGCTGTAGGTAATTTATTTCAAGAAGCATTCGAACCCAAAAAACGCTCCAACGCGGAGATCATCAACCTTCGTCGTGTCATCAATGGCTACGACGATGGCCTCATGCAGGTGTCCCCATTAAAGCATCCTTGGGCCTATGAGATTTTTGACACGATGATCAAAAATACGTGGGTACCCCAAGAGGTTCCGATGCAGTCGGATGTCAGTATGTGGAATGACAAAGAGGCGCTCACAGATAAAGAACGTCGGGCCTATGAGCGAAGCTTGGCCTTTGTCTCCAATCTGGACGGGCTACAGACCAACAATTTGGCCTGTAATATTATCCGTCATATCACCAGTCCTGAGGTGGTATTGGCCATCACGCGTCAAACCTTTGAAGAGGCCTTGCATGTGCAGAGCTACGCCACAATGGTGGAGGCCTTGGCGCTGGACCCTGAGACGATTTATGGCCTCTACCGTACAGACAAAGATCTCTATGACAAAAACCAAACGGTGTTGGCGGCGGTGAGCAAGATTTCAGACCCCGCATTCAAGACTGGGACCTTAAAAACCGACCAGATGTTTTTGGAAGCATGTGTTGGCAACGTGATTTTGGAAGGCATTTATTTTTACAGTGCCTTTTTGTTGTTTTATGTTTTGAAACGCAACAATAAAATGTCTGGCAGTGCGGAAATGATTCAGTTCATCAACCGTGACGAAGACATGCATTTGCGGTTATTTGTGCATATTTCCAATACGATCAAAGACGAACAACCTGAATTGTGGACCCCTGAATTCCAGCAACAAATCCGTCAAAATATTATTGATGCGGTGGACATGGAAGCGGCATGGGGCGTCAATTGTATCCAAGAAGGGATTCTGGGGTTGACCCCTGACAACTTGCGTCAGTACCTCGAGTTTGTTGGCGATGTGCGTTTGATGAGTTTGGGTATGGAGAAACAGTGGAATAGCACCAATCCATTTCCATGGATTGATGAATTTACCCAAGGCAGCATGATCGAAGTCAACTTCTTCGAAGGACGGGTAAAGGAGTATCAAACGGGTACATTGGAGTGGTAAACCCTTCCCATCCCCCGGAGGGTGCAGAGTGGTCGAAAGGGTGCGTGGCGTAGCCCCCAGCCCTCGTAAATTCTTAGTTCCCTACTGGGAGGGGACTAAGGGGTGGGCTCAATGGTGCTGTCGCAAAATGTGTCAAGCAAGGATCTCGAGCTAGAAAAACCGGCGTTTACTGAGCGTAAATGAGGACTTTTCTGGCGAGTACTGACGCCGCATAGTGCATTTTGCGACAGCGCCATGGTTCAGTTTCTACAAACACGCCATTCTGGCGTGACATACTGTCACAAAACTTTCAGGGGGACGCCCGAAGCGATCGCGACAGTCTTCGAGAAGCGCCTCTATTTGATAAGAAAATTCAGCGCCTAACAGTCGGTGATAAATCCCCAATCGCAGCCTTTCGTCAGGAATATAGCTTTCAGGAATAAATAGGGGAATATCCGTTGGCCAGTCCCGCTTGTTCTGCTGAGATGGCTGTAAGGTCTCCTGAATCATACTGGCGTAGAGATCAAACCCTACCGCCGTCATCGTGCCATGCTGCTGATAGCCCAGCATGGTGCCTGCCCCCCTCATCTCCAAATCGCGCATCGCCAAATGATACCCTGAACCCAAGGCCACAAACTGTGTCAGGGCCTCCAAACGTTTTTTACCTTCCTCGCCGATCTGATCTTTGTCATAGAGCAGATACGCATATCCCTGCGTCGTCGAACGCCCCACCCGACCACGGAGTTGGTAAATCTTGGCCAAGCCCATTTTGGGCGCATCATCGATCAAAATGGTATTCGCATTGGGAATATCCAGACCATTTTCGACGATACTGGTGCATACGAGAATATCGATTTCATGCGCAGCAAACGCGGTCATAACGGCATCCAACTGTTTGGCCGGCACCTGTCCATGGACCATCGCGACCCTGGCTTTGGGAAACCATTTTTTGATGGCATTCATCCGGGCACTCAGTCCCGTGATACGGTTGTAGACATAAAACACTTGTCCTTGGCGCGCCAACTCTTGGGCAATCCCCCATCGAATGGTCTTGTCCGTACGTGGGGTAATGGCCGTTAACACCGATTTTCTATTGACGGGGGGATCCACGATGCTGGACATGGCCTTGGCGCCGGTGATCGCCATATACAAGGTTCTTGGGATAGGCGTCGCACTCACGGTGAGCACATCGGCCATCGGCCATGTATTTTTCAAAGATTCTTTGTCTTTGACACCAAAACGTTGCTCTTCATCCACCACAATGAGTCCCAAGTCTGCAAAAACAACGTCTTTCTGAACCAGTCGGTGGGTTCCCACAAGGATGTCTATTTTGTGCTGTTTAAGTGCGCGAAGTGTTTCTTTTTGCTGGGATACCGGCACAAAGCGCGACATCATCGCAATCCGAAATGGAAAAGGTCCCATCCGTGTACCCATGAGCTGAAAGTGCTGCCGTGCCAAAAGCGTTGTGGGCACCAGAATAGCCACTTGCTTGCCTGCTTCTGCCGCTTTGAATACCGCCCGTAGCAGCACCTCCGATTTGCCATATCCCACGTCACCACAGAGCAGGCGTTCCATGGGATAGGGTTGCTGCATATCCTGCTTGATTTCGTGAATAGCCGCAAGCTGCCCTTGCGTCGGCGTATACGCAAACGCCTGCTCAAAATCAAGCTGCCACACACTGTCATCAGGATAGGCAATCCCCCGCTGGGTTTGGCGGGTTTTATAGAGCTCTAGGAGGGCTTCCACCAGGGTGTCGATGCTCCGCCGAGCCTTTGCCTTTGTTTTTTGCCAACTGCCGTCGTAGAGACTGTTGACTTGGGGTTTGCTGTCCACCGCGCCGTATTTGCTGATGAGCTGTAGCTGCTGGAGGGGGATGTAGAGTTTGTCATCACCTTTGTATTGGAGCCAGAGGTATTCGGCGCCAATAGGCGCTTCTTTTTGCTGCTGCCGCCGCATGTTTTTTTTATTTAAAAGGGTCTTTTCTGGAACCTGTGAGGCCAACAGCCCTGAGCTGAGGTTAGATCCGGCTTTGCTGGGCCAACCGTGTCGAGTGCTCGTGAGGCTCTGCGAGCATGCCGAGGCAAATCCAGAATCTACATGCCGCGACAAATCTAGATATACCAGCCCTTTGTATTGTCCGATACCGAATGTTTCGTGCACGAGATAATCGCCTATTTTCCAGTCCGAGAGGAGCTGGGAGGCATGTTCTGCCATGGCGTGAAAGTTCACAGGTACCATGTTGTCCGCCATATCTGGGATCACCACCCTGGGCAACAGCCCCAATGTGCGTTGGGTCGTGACATCAAAGGTGGCAATACGGTCAATCCCATGCCCATCGTATTCGATACGGAGGGGAAAGTGATGGCCTGGTCCAAAGACATCTATGACGCTGCCACGAACCGCAAAATCCCCATGTATAGACACAATTTCACGGCGCGTATAGCCCTTCTCGATGAGGGCTAAAATCACGTCTTGATGTGAGAACTCAGTGGTCAAAGAGAGCTTCATCCGAGACGCTTTCCCGTGGCCAAAACAAGCCCCTGTACACTGCCTGCACCCGAACGCATACACACGATGGCCATAGCGTCCACGGTTGCCCCTGTCGTCAAAATATCATCTATAATGAGGATATGTTTGTCATGAATCGCTTCTGGAAAAACAACCGTAAACGCCTGATCCGTCTCCGTCCATCGGGCCGCTTTCCCCAGGGTGTGGAGCTGCTGGGTATCCTTACTGCGGATGACCGCTGGGATGAGGGGAATATCCCAGGCAACACAAAGGGCCTCGAACAATACTTCCACATGGTGAAATCCCCGTTCTGCAGTACGGGAAGCCACACTGGGAACAGGCACCGCCACCCACGCATCACGATGCGACAAATCAATACCTACAGACGCAGTGTCCAGCGCTATGGCCAGACGTTTTCCCAGCTGCAAGGCCAGTTCCCGCTGTTTTGAAAACTTGATGTCATGCATCATCGTTTTCATGACATGGTCATAGGGGGACAATGACACAACAGCAATGCCGCCATCCGACACATGGGGCTGCGATTGCCAAGGAAGTAACGCAAGACATGCCTCACAGTAGGGGAGCGTGGTGACCGCCTGGCACTGGTTACAACGCTGGGGCAGGAGCCACCGAGTCACGGTGGTGACGATGCGGGCCAGACGCGGCATAGGGCTAATAGCGGTCTCCCAACCCACGAGACAGCCGTTGGGAAATCTGCGCCGTTTTGCGTATAGCCGTATCAAAAATACCGGAAAGCTGTTGGAAACGTGTTTGTCCGTTTTGCAACAGAGCTTCGATACTCTGTAATTCTTTTTGGCACTCTTGCAACAAATGGGTGATATGCAAACTGCTCTGCGACAAGGTGCTCGCCTGTATTCCCAATAAAATAGTCCCAATCAATGCGGATAAGGTCGTGGGACCTGCCAAATAAATACGATATTCCTGAAAAAGTTGATGGGCCAAGCCATCGATGTCAATCGCCTCCAAAAAAAGGGTCTCACTGGGAAGAAACAAAATAGCAAAGTCCATGGTATCTGGTGGGCGTATGTATTTTTGGGCGATGGATTTGGCGTTTTGGCGCAGGGTACTGCTGAGGCGGCGGAGGCGTTGCGGGCGGTCTTCTTCAGGAATATAGGGGAATTTGGCATCAATGGGCAACCATACCGCATGACCGTCTTCGTGCAAGACACGAATCGCCGCATCCACAACCGTGTCTTCTCCAGGAATGATTTTGGCTTGCAGATGGATTTGGTCTGCTGGGAGAAGGTCTCTGAGGATGGTCTGTAGGGAAATTTCCCCACTGATGCCCCGTTGCTTCGTGTGGGTGAGCAGGCGCTTCACATCGTCAATCCCACGGGAGGATATTTGTAACTCGCCCAACCAAGTCTGCATGCGATCGAGGCGTGCATGGAGCATGTGTAAGGAAGGCGTGAGGGCCTGGTCTACAGAGTGTGTGAGCTGGGAAAAAAGGGTAGGGTCTTGTGTCTCTGTGTGCAGGCGAGGCTTGCGAAGGGAAAAAAGAATAAAGGAAAGCGCAACACCCAATGCAACGCTGACAAGCATCGCGATCACTATCAGAGTTAGAAAAAGTAAAGGAGATGGCATAGGGAGTAAATGGGGTGAACGATGGGGCTCGAACCCACGACCACCAGAGCCACAATCTGGTGCTCTACCAACTGAGCTACATCCACCATAAAAAAGCAGACCCGATTGTACCTATCTATTGGCAAAGAAGCAAGACATCCTTCAAACTGTGTTTTATTTTGGAACGGGTATTGGGCTTTATAGTACCCCAAAACAAATTTTCGGGGTACTATCGCAAAAAACCACAGCGACCAATCTCTCAAATAACATCTATCCATGCCTACTTATGAAATCGTGCAGCACCGGCACTGTTTTGACGTGATTACCGGCAATAGTTCCCTCTGCGCACTAGATATTGAGGCGTTATTCCCGTAGTTACATGAAATAGTGCTGCCCTCTGGGATCTTTGGCGTACTGCCGCCCCAGGCAGGATGAGCTTGCCCCCAAAAAGTGGATCAGTAGAATAGATAGACTCTGGAGGACACGAATAGGGGAAAGAAACAGAAAAGTTATAGTGCGCATATAAAGGTGCGAGTGGCGCTAGAAGCAATGAGAAGTCAAAAAAACGTTCCCTCCTGCGATGAAGGCCTCTTTGCCGCCGGTGCAAACCTATACAGAGGGTGAAGCGGTGCGCCATGACCAATGGGGTACGGGGCCTATCATGCGTATCGAAGGGCAAGGGGAAAAAGCCATTTCGCATGTGTCTTTCGGGGGACATGCCAAAACGTTGATTGCCAAGTATGCGCCATTGCAGAAAATGACGTAGTAGGAATGTAGATTTCTGTGTGATAATGGATGATTATGGATAGACTTACCGATGAAGAATTAGAGGTGTTGTTAGGTTCTCTCGAGTCAGATTTGGTAGAACGAAAACAATCTTTTTCTGGAGAGGTGACCAAGACTGCCAGGCAGGCTGTCTGTGCCTTTGCGAATGATTTGCCTGGACATAACAAACCGGGTGTTCTTTGTATTGGGGTCAATGACAATGGAGATCTTTCTCATTTGGAGATCACCGATGGGCTTCTTCGTAATCTTGCGGATATAAAAACAGATGGGAATATTCTCCCTATGCCCGTCTTATTTGTAGAAAGGCGTCTATTTAAAGGTGTTCCAATAGCGGTTGTCACCGTGTTGCCATCGGATAGCCCTCCTGTGAAGTATCAAGGGCGAATCTGGGTGCGGACAGGCCCCCGCCGTTCCATAGCCAATCAGCAAGAAGAACGTATTCTTAATGAGAAGCGGCGTTACAAAGATAGGCCTTTTGATATTTTCCCTATGCCTACGGCAAAAACAACAGACTTGTCACGGTTGGTTTTTGAAAGTGAATATTTGCACTCGGCGTTTTCGGCAGATGTCTTGGAAGCCAATGGGCGTAGCTATGAAGAGCGTTTGTCGTCTTGCAAGATGATACAGTCTCCTTCAGAAACAACGCCGACTGTTCTTGGTGTGTTAACACTTGGAAAGACCCCACAAGATTTTTTACCTGGGGCTTATATCCAGTTTTTGAAAATAGATGGCTTAAATTTAGAAGATTTTGTGGTGGATGAAGAACCCATGATGGGGTCTTTGCGCGAAGTGCTTCACCGGGCCCAAGAAAAATTTGATGCGCATAACAGGGTTTCTGTAGATGTTGTGAGCGAGGCTGTTCATACGAAGCATTCTCTCTATCCGCGTGCTGCCATATTCCAGATTTTATACAATGCTGTTTTTCACCGTACTTATGAAAGCAATGCGCCTATACGGTTTTATTGGTTTCGTGACCGTATTGAAATAACAAGTCCTGGAGGACCCTATGGGAATGTGACAGTTGAAAATTTTGGGCAGCCTGGAATTACAGATTATCGCAATCCGAATATAGGTTCTGCGCTAAAAATTTTTGGTTTTATTCAGTCGTTTGGGCGTGGTATTGCTATTGCAAATGTAGAGTTGGCAAAAAATGGAAACCCACCTATTGAATTTAATGTAACCACGAGCCATGTTCTTGCCACCATTAGGATAGCGCACTGATGGCTACTTCTGTTTTAACTTTTTTTAACAATAAAGGTGGGGTGGGTAAAACATCGTTGTTGTACCATTTGTCTTGGATGTTTGCGGCGTTGGGGAAACGGGTGGTTGTGGTGGATATAGATCCTCAAGCCAATTTAACAGCGGCTTTTTTAGAAGAAGACCGCATTGAAAAGATATGGAATGAGGGCGATCTCAACGATACGATTTTTAAGTGTGTTGCGCCGCTGAGTGAAGTGGGTGACATTCTTGATCCGTGTTTGCAGAACATTGCGCCCAATTTATATCTTCTTCCGGGAGATGTCCGTTTGTCACGGTATGAAGATGTGCTTTCAGAGGTATGGCCAAACAGTATGGGGGATAACAATCTGTATCGGCCTATGCGAATACAGAGTTCTTTTTGGCAAGTTATGCAACGTGCGGCCATTGCTATCGATGCAGATATTGTTCTTGTAGATGTAGGTCCTCACTTGGGGGCCATTAACCGCTCAGTGTTATTGGCAACAGATTATGTGGTCATTCCTCTGGGGGCGGATCTTTTTTCATTGCAAGGGTTAAAGAATTTGGGTCCTACCCTACATATTTGGCGCAGTGCCTGGGAGAAAAGACTCGAAAACTGGCGCATGAGTACGGAGTCTCAAAGACATCCAACCTTTTTTCTACCTCGGGGAAACATGCAACCTATTGGCTACCTTTGCCAGCAGCATAGCGTTAGGTTGGATCGTCCTGTTAGAGCCTATGATAAGTGGGTTAACCGTATTCCCAATGTATATCGTGAGTTGGTATTGTCCTTGCCGCAAGAGTCTGTTTCTCAGAGTGAAGACCCGTATTGCATGGCGACTATTAAGCATTATCGAAGCCTTATTGCCATGGCCCAAGAGGCAAGAAAACCTATTTTTCATTTGACGTCTGCGGATGGGGCAATAGGGAGTCATGCGAATTCTGTACAGGATGCGCGGAAAGATTTTGAAATTTTAGCAAAAAAAATTGGTCATAAAACAAGCTTGTTTCAAGAAGGAATAGACCCGCTCCAAAATACAATCCCCGATGAGGGGATCCGTTCCTCAAGGATGTGATTTGAATTATTCCTATCCAGAAACTGGAATAGTCATCTGGAATAGAATCTAGAGAAAGGAACACTAAAATTTCATGAGTTTTCTGAAAGGGATCCTGCGAAAATGAGGGGATGAAACCGGGAGGGGAGGCCTTTCCAAGATTATAGTTGTCGCGGCATGCTGTGCGAGCACGCTCCCCGGTCGGACGCGGCAAAGCCGGATCCTCCCTCAGCCACAGGCGTAGTCACCTATCAGAATAGGCTCCCGTCACGATTTGAAATCCGGGTTTCATTTTGGGATGGGTATATATTAAAATCAGTGAGCTAATTTCTTTGGCTAGATTTTGAATTCGTATTTGAACGGGTATACCTCCTTTGCCTTTCCCCCGATTTGGTTTATTCTTTTAAAATCCAAATTATTATAGGGGACGATAGTATGACATATATACATAGCCGATTGTTGGGGCTGTTTGCCATTGTGGGGTGCTGTTTCTTGTTGGGATGTGCACAGCGAAACACAGATGCGGGGGCGGAAATCCTCATTGGTGAATATGCCTCGATGACCGGTACGACCGCCACTTATGGGCAGTCTGGGCACAAGGGGACGATGTTGGCGGTGGAAGAAATCAATGCCAAGGGCGGTATTCTGGGGAAAAAAATCAAGGTATTGACCGAAGATACCCAATCCAAGCCCGAAGAAGCGGCCTCTGCGGTGAACAAACTGATCAATAAAAATCGCGTGGTAGCGGTTTTGGGTGAGTTTGCTTCCTCCCGGTCTTTGGCGGGTGCGCCGATTTGCCAGGCCAGTCGTATTCCGATGTTGAGTCCGGGATCCACAAATCCCGAGGTGACCCAAAAAGGCGACTATATTTTTCGGAATTGTTTTATTGATTCCTTTCAGGGGCAGGTGTTGGCCAAGTTTGCCTTTCATAGCCTCAAGCTTCGCAAAGTAGCGATTTTGACCGATGTGAAAAATGACTATA
>CANNCG010000012.1 GCA_947502965.1 bacterium
GCGTCAAATCGCCAGAACCTTGGGGGCCGGCGTATACCCGTTCCAAAATGAAACCTAGATTTTCAAGGTGAATGAAGGAGATGCAGGTCCAAGCCAATAAACAGGCGGAGCTCTGCCTTGAATTCGAGGGAATCGTTTGAGAAAAAAGCCAAAATGGCGCGTTTAAAGTCAGCAAACTTTTTGTAGTAGATGTTGTTGATAACTTTTTTTCGCATGAGCTTCCAGAGGCGCTCAATGCGGTTGAGATTTGGGGAATAGGTGGGCAGGGCGATGAGCTCAACACGTGACGTTTCAAGATACTTTTTGACGTCTTTGTTTTGATAATAAGGTGCCTGATCCGCGATCACATAAGTAGACGCCTTGCTCGGGTAAGCCGCTTCAATCTGCTTGAAAAAAGCCACGACTGTTTCTGCATTAATGGTTTTGTCCTCACGAACCAAGATATCCTGAGAAATCGGATCGTAGGCCCCGCTAATGTTCAAACGACGCCGACCGGAGTTGCTTTTGATCTGTTTCTGTTCTCCAATTTTAATCCAGGCGCGGGAACATTTGGTGTTGTGCTGAGGATGCACCCCGTCCAAAAATAAGAGTACTTCGTCTTCTTTTAAGTTCTTTTTGAACTCATCGTAGGCGTCTTTGAACTGCGCTTGTTTTTCTGGATCTATTTTTGCAGGCATCAATGTCGTTTGTTTGTAGTTGAATCCCAGTCTGTGCAGGAGTTCGATCACGCCACTGATGGTGTATGTCTTTTTGAATTCTTTTTTGATAAACGATTGTACTTGCCGGGCGTCACTCACACGGTTTTCCTGAACGTAGGTGTCTATCTGACTCTCCTGATCTTTATCCAGCTTGCCTTGGTATCCAATACACTGTGTCCGCAGCCATTCCTGGGTATTCTTTCGGTTTAGATACCGATCTTTCCATCCAGATACCGTATTTTCGTCGATCAGCAATACTCCACCAATTTCTACCGCGCTGTACCCTTTATTGAAGATCAGAATCGCTTTAATGCGATCACACTTCTTCCTATCCCTTTCAGCTCGGTGCAGGATCTTTAGTTCCAGAACTTCATTGTCGCTTAATTCCAGTTTCATCCCCTCATTTTCGCATGATCCCTTTCAGAAAACTCATGAAATTTTAGTGTTCCTTTCTCTAGATTCTATTCCAGATGACTATTCCAGCTTCTGGATAGGAATAATTCAAATCACATCCTTGAGGAACGTATCCCCTCATCGGGGATTGTGTTTTGGAACGGGTAGGCCGCAAAATGCTTCTTTTATCGATTTTCATCGGATTTTTATAAAGAAATCAGATCTTGTACGTTTTTTACTTTGTTTTGCGACAGCGCCAACTCCAAAAATTTATGTTTAACAGTGCCTTTTGCTGATTTTTGGTGGGAGTAAATCGAAAAATGCCTTTGTTGTTTTTTGAGTGGAAATACATGATAATACAACCCTCAAAAAAAATGGGGTATTTGCCTCATTTAACACCTCTTAATGATAAATATAGAGGGACAAAAGGAGTGTTGTTTCGTGGATGTTTATGAAGAGTCTGTAGCAAAACACAGAGAATTGGGTGGGAAGCTGTCTGTGTCTTCGAAAATGCCCATTCAAAATCGGCATGATTTGTCATTGGCTTATACCCCCGGGGTTGCCCGTGTGTGTGAGGAAATTGCTGCAGATATTGAGAAGGTCTACGAACTCACTATCAAAAAAAGCAGTGTGGCGGTTGTTTCTGATGGTTCTGCCGTTTTGGGTTTGGGCAATATTGGTCCTGAGGCGGCTATTCCTGTGATGGAGGGAAAAGCTGTTTTATTTAAAGAATATGCGAACATTGACGCGTTTCCTATTTGTTTGGCCACGCAAAACACCCAAGAAATCATTGATACGATTCGCCGTATTGCCCCAGTCTTTGGCGGGATCAACCTTGAGGACATTTCTGCGCCCCGTTGTTTTGAAATTGAAAATGCCTTACAAGATTTGGGAATTCCGGTGTTTCACGATGATCAGCATGGCACTGCGATTGTGGTTTTGGCAGCGGTGTTGAATGCTGCAAAAGTCTCAGGGAAGCCTATTTCAGAGATGACGGTGGTGATCAATGGCGGCGGTGCGGCTGGGACAGCGATTGCTGAACTGCTCTTGTGTTTGGGGCAAGATGCCCAATTTCCTCATGCATTAAAAGATATTTTGGTATGTGACTCTAAAGGTATTCTGAGTATTTCTCGTCCAGATTTGGCTACGGCTCCTGACAAATTGCGTTTGGCGCAGAAAACAAATCGGAATAATCGTCAAGGTCTCTTGTTTGATGCTATGCGTGGTGCGGATGTCTTTTTAGGCGTGAGTGTTGCAAATGCCGTATCTCCAGACATGATTCGTGTAATGAATACGTATCCCATTGTACTTGCCATGGCCAACCCTATTCCTGAAATTATGCCGGATGTGGCCAAAGATGCCGGAGCTCTGATTGTAGGCACAGGTCGTAGTGATTTCCCCAATCAGGTGAACAATGTTTTGGCCTTTCCTGGAATTTTCAGAGGTGCTTTGGATGCCAGAGCCAAGGTTATTACCCAATCCATGAAAATTGCGGCTGCCATGGCCTTAGCCCATTATTTGCCAGAGCCAAAGGTGGACGAAATTTTGCCTTCTGTCTTGGACAAGAAGGTGACCCTTGCGGTTGCGGCGGCTGTCAAAGCGGCGTGGCTCGCTGAAAATGTACCGTCCGCTCAGCGAAGCTGATCTGAAATAAGGGATATCAAAGAGGTGAAGCCCTTTGATATCCCCGTTAAGGCCCAAGCGCCTAATAGGGCAGTGTGAGGCCTAAGGCCTTTTGAAGATGGATGTAGGCAATCGCATGTGCGGTGTTACGTTGGATCATCGTCAAGTTGGCCTGGAGATATTCGGCTCTCGCCATGCTGACGGGAATCATATCCGTGAGTCCATTTTCAAAGCGGGCTTTTTCGATATCTACTGTTGCGGCACGGCTTCGCAAAATATCGGATTGTTTTTCAATGGCATTGCGTCCATTTAGATAGTCTGAAAGGGCTGTTTTGATTTCTTGTACTGCAAAATTGAGGGTGTTTTCGTAGACCAAGAGGGCTTCTAAACTTCTGGCATCAGCAGCGTCAATAGTGCCCCGCAAACGGCCAAAGTCAACGATAGGGCCACTCATAGCGCTGCCCCACGACCAAATAGGGTTGTCATCTAGCCATAGACCCTCGCTGCCACGCTGCATGCCAAAAAAAGAGGAAAGCGTTAAGGTTGGCCAGAGGCTGCTTTCGGCTTCTTTGAGTTGGGATTGTGAGGCCAAAAGGGCTGCTTTTGCCATGCGAATATCGGGGCGTGATTGGAGGGTTTCAAGCGAGGTCTCCCCCAGGGTTTTTATTACGGGAAGGGTTCTCTGAAAGGCGGTATGTGTTTTTAAAGTCGCCTCTGTTTGTCCTGTTTTATCATTGAGAATACGCGCTATCTGGTAGCGTGCCGTCGCCATGTCCGTGGTCGCACTGGGGATTATCGCCAAGGTTTGGGCCCGCAATGCTTTGGACGCTTCCAATGCGCCACTGTGGGTTAGGCCAGATCCTGTTTTGGCTTCCAAGAGTCGAATCTGATCTTCTTGTAGAGTGAGCAGTCGGTTGAGGTTGTAGAGGGTCTCTCGTGCACCACGCCATGTTACAATTGCCCGAGCCAGATCTGCGACCACAATCTGAATGGCGTCATCCACGGCGGCTTTTCGGGACAGCACTTGGGCATCAACTGCGTCCAATTCTGCTCGAATTCCCCCAAAAAAATCCATTTCCCAAGCGGTATCAAATCCGGCTTCAAAAAAGGTTTCTGGCGTTAGCCTTGTCCTGTTGCCCTGTGAAAGGGAAATATGTCCTGATATATTGGGTGAAAATCCTGCGGCGGCACTTTTCTGATAAGACCGTGTTTGCGTGAGACGGGCTTTGGCAATCTGGATATCTATATTTTGGCTAACAAGTGCGGCCACAAGGTGATCCAATAGAGGATCTTGAAAAGCCTGCCACCAGTGGGTCTGTATGTGTTGGGTTTGTGGCGTTTGATCTGCATTGGCCCATGTGCTGGGAGACAATAGCGTAAATCCCATCAGCAGGGCGTAAATGGCCAATCGGGCATGGGGCAATAGGGGAGAGGCTATAGCTGGGATCACTTTGGGGACCCATTTTCAATGAACACATCCAATTGCTCACCGACAAAAAAAGGTGTGTCATTGGGTGTGATGGCATAAATTACTTGTAACACACGTGTGTCTACACGTTGTCCTACAACGGCGAGGTTTTGTTTCGGGCGAATATAGGGCTCAATACGGACAAAGGTCAAGGGGGCTTTTTGGGTGGTATCGCCACGTTTGATGCCATAGGCTGCGGCGGTGCTGAATACAGACTTGGTATTTTCTTCATCGATTTCCACACGGACATGCATGGTGCTGGTGTCTCCCATACGTAATAATGGCTCTGCACTGCCAGTCGCACCCGCAAATTCGCCAGGACGTACATCTACGGAGAGAATTTGCCCATGAATGGGCGCGATAACGGTCATGCGGTTACGTGTTGTGCGGTTTTTTTTGAGCTGGGCCTCGATTTCACCAACACGTGCAACGGCAATCTGTGCCGCGAACTTTTTACGGTTGAGTTCGTCTTTGGAAATGGCCCTTTTGTCTGTGATGCTTTCTACGATTTTATATTGGGCTTCCGCATCGTTGACCTGTAGCTTTGCCGTGACCAAACTGGCTTCGAGGGCGGTGATTTGGGCCTCAATGTCCCGTGTATCTAGGGTGAAGAGGGGGTCTCCTTTTTTGACTTTATGACCTACTTTCACATGGACAGTGCGCACAATCCCGGTCATTTCCGTGCCGATTTGAATCAGCTCGGATTTGGGTTCCACAACGCCAATGCCAGAGATAGCGCTGGAATAAGTTGATTTTGGGGGGGACATGGGTAGGTCTTTTTTGGGTTCTGGGCTGCGACTACAGACGGTAATAATCGCAAAAACGAATCCAAGAAGTGCAATAAGCGGTAACTTTAGGCCTTTGGCCTTGTTCAAAATCGAGGGCATGGCATTACTCCTTGTGACTAAAATTTTCGGGTTTATGGTCGCCAATAATGCGACCATCTGACATTTCTAAAATACGATCTGCAAAATGATAGATACGGTTGTCATGGGTGACGATCATGACGGCCCTATCTTTCTCGTTGGCAATCTCTCGCAAAATCTCTATAACCCCATGGCCTGTTTTGGCATCCAGAGCGGCTGTGGGTTCGTCGCAAATGATCAGTTTGGGATTGTGAATCAACGACCTGGTAATGGCTACCCGTTGTTGCTGTCCACCGGACAATTGGCGTGGCAGCTTGTCCATATGCGCCTCCATTCCAATTGTTTTTAAAATTTTATACGCCCTTTGAATGGCCTGGTGATGGGGCACTCCACTGGCAAAAAGCGGGATAGCGGCATTTTCAGCAGCGGTTAATGCGGGCAAAAGATTGTACTGCTGAAAAATGAATCCGATTTTTTCCCGTCTGAAAAGGACTTTTTCATGGTCTTTTAACGTTGAAAGGGGTTGCCCCATCAGCACGACATCGCCAGTGGTAACCGATAAAATACCGGAGATAATAGAGATTAATGTCGTCTTTCCACAACCTGAAGGACCCACCAGCATGGTCAATTCGCCCATCCGAATCTCCGCAGAGATGCTGTGTAAAACGCGGACATCGTCGTCTCCGACAGAAAAGTCTTTACTGATGTTTTGAATCTCTGCAGCAATCGCCATGCTCATCCCCTAAATACCACTGCGGGATCAAGGGTGAACACCTTGCGCAAGCTGAATACAATAGAAAATAAGATAATAACGGCAATCACAATTCCCGTGCCTGCGACAACTTGCCAGTGCAGTACAAATCCTTTTAATGCGGCGGAATCCGCAGTCATGTTGAAAAAAAATGCGGTAAATCCTATGCCCAACCCATACCCGGTCATCCCCACAATGAGGGCCTGTGTCAGTACCATCTTGAGCAACTGTGTGTTGGTGACCCCAATGGCTTTCATTGCGGCAAATTGTTTGAGATTTTCAACAATAAAAATGTAAAAAGTTTGCGCGGTAATCGCTGCCCCAATAATAATCCCCAATACAATGGTGATGCCAAAATTAATAGGGATACCTGTGCGTTCTAAAATGTAGCGGATGCTTCGCCATGCAAATTCGTTTTGGGTGAGGGCTTGGAGACCTGTTTGATCCCCAATTCGTTTTTTGAGGGTATCGATGTTTTCACCTGGTTTTGCCTTTACCAAGATAAAGGGCATTTTATTCCGGAGTGGTGGGGTGATTTCCATGGCCGTGTTATACGAGACATACAGGATTGGAAAGGTGAAGAATGTGGGGTTGACGTCACAAATGGCATTGATGACAAGCCTGTTGTCATTGAGTTCTATGTGTTTTCCGAGTTGTAAGGGTTGTCCTTGCCATGTGAAGTCATACCCCGACTTATCCATCATGGCATTTTGGGGCTTTTGGATACTCTTGGGGTCTCCCATGACAATTTTTCTGGCGATACCTACCAAGGAAACATCATCAACCCCTATGAGCTGTACCTGTTGGGTCAGTCCATCTGGCATACGAATGGTTGAAATGCCTTTGTAAAAAGGGACCGCCCATTCTACCCCAGGAACAGAGCGGACATTGCTCAGCTCAATTTTTCGGAGGGGTTCCACCTCTTCGATGTAGCGTACCCGCTGGTCCATGACCCAGATATCGGCTTCAGGTACGGCATAAATGGCGCTGGCGGTACGTGCCAGGAGCCCAATGAAAATTGAGACCTGTTGCGCCATGAGCAATGTAGCGAAGGTTACCCCAAACACCAATCCCAAATATTTGGCACGGTCTCCCAATAACATTTTGATGGCAATTGTATTCATAGGGGTTATAAAGAGGCCTTGATTTGTAAAATGAGCTGCTTGATGGCATTGGCGGAGCTGTCGAGCATGGTATCCAATTGGCCATGAGAAAAGGCTGCTTTTTCTGATGTTCCTTGGATCTCAACAAATTTTCCCGTTTCGGTCATGACGATATTCATGTCCACTTCTGCTTGAGAGTCTTCTTCGTAGCAGAGATCGCACATGACTTTGCCGTCCACGATGCCTACACTGACGGCTGCAATAAAATCGGTCAACGGATTGACGGTCATGGATCCGTCGGAAATCAGCGATTGAACGGCGTCATACAGGGCTACCATCCCGCCTGTAATGGCGGCTGTTCGGGTGCCCCCATCGGCTTGGATGACATCGGTATCAATCATGATGCTGCGTTCTCCCAATTTGCCAAGGTCTATGGCATTGCGTAGTGAGCGACCAATGAGGCGTTGAATTTCGTTGGTACGTCCGCTGGCTTTGCCGTTGGTGACCTCTCTCTGGTTACGCGTATGAGTAGCGCTGGGGAGTAGGGAATATTCTGCACTGAGCCAGCCCTGCCCGGTGCCTTTGAGAAAATGGGGGACACGGTCTTCTATGGTGGCGGTACACAAGACTTTGGTGTGACCGACGGAAATTAGAACGGAGCCTTGGGCATATCGGGTGTAATGGCGCTCTAGCGTGACAGGGCGCATATGTAAGGGGTGTCGGTCGTTTCTCATGAGGGGCTGTCCTTTGGTGTTGTATCTGCGATGCGGTCCATCATGCTGCGTCCGCTTTCGAGATTTTGTTCGAGCTTGATAATGTTTTTTTGCATTTTGGTGACCAGTAGCTGCAGATGTGCGAGAACATTGTCTGCGTATATGACGGCATCTTCTCGGATGCGCAAGGCGTCGGTATGGGCTTTGGAGAGATCAGGACTATGGGACACTACACGGGATATGTTCATGGTATCTTCTTCGGGAAGTCCGCCAACTTCAACGGCTTTTCGTACCGTGTTGGTATCGTTTTTGGCCACAATACGAAGCTTGTCGATCAAGATGAGCAATTGCCCTTCATGAATGACGACTTTGTCCGTAAAGGGAAGGCGTTTGCCTTCCATGATGGCGGCTTCAATGGCGTCTACAATGCCTAAAATTTCACTCATAATAACGGTCCTTTAATACAGATTCGACACTTGCAGGTACAAATTGGGAGATATTTCCACGGTATCTGGCCACTTGTTTGACGAGGCTAGAGCTGAGGTACGAATATTTGGCATCGGTCATGAGAAAGACCGTATCCAATTGGGGGCAGAGGTGACGGTTGATGTGTGACATTTGACATTCATAGTCAAAATCTGAAACCGCTCGTAATCCCCGTATCATCGTATAGATATTTTTGATTTTGGCAAAGTCAACCAACAGGCCTTCAAACCCTTCGACATGAACACGCGCACTATCTTTGAAAAGGGCTTGAACCATCTGAATCCGTTCTTCTATAGAAAAAAGGGTCTTTTTGTCAGGGTTTTCAATAACGCCAATATAGACTTCATCAAAAATCATGAGGGCGCGCTGGATAATGTCGCAATGTCCGTTTGTAATGGGATCAAAGCTTCCGGGATAGATGGCTTGTCGTCTCATGGTTGGGGATATTCCATTCGTGTGAGGTGGGTATCACTGTAGCCATAGACCTGCGATACGACAAGCGGAAATCCATCGGGGTAGGCGCTTTGAATACGGCTATGGAGGTGGTCTATGTTGGGCATGATTTCGTTGTCGGGAGTCTGTTTTCGTGAGGCTTTTTTGGACACTTGGCTCCACTGACCATCGGTAGCATCGAACTGTAAGACGCTGTTCTGATTCCCATTTTTTTTATCTTTGGCGGTAGGTTTTTCGCCAAACCCTGACATGATCATGTGTTCGGCCTCGTCCAATTCCCTCCCGGTGAGCCGATGTTTGTGGGATTTTTGTCTGGGGCTTTTGGGGGTGGGGGGCTGTGGAGAGTCCCTCGTGCGATGCTGTTTTTCATTGGGAAGTGGCGGGTAGTCACGGTGGTGCACAATGAACAAAACGCCCGAGGGCGACAAACAGCCTGTCTTGGCTATGAGGAGCATGGCTTCGGTGTAGCGATCCAATTCTTTCCAAGGGGGATCACAAAAAATGACATCAAAACTATGGGGTCTGAGCATGCTCAAAAAACGTCCCATAGGCAGTTGACTAATCTGAATGTTGGCAGGATTTGGTGCCGGTTTGAGGTGTTTTAGATTGTCTTCCAAGAGACTGGTTTGAATATCAACAAAATGCACATGGTCGGCTCCCCTAGAGAGCGCTTCAATCCCCACGCTGCCTGTGCCTGAACAGAGGTCTAAAAAACGGCAGCCTTTGATCTGATCATGCAGAATATTAAAAACCCCTGCACGTACTTTTTCCTGTGTGGGTCTGAGAATCTCCCGTTTAGGAAATTTTAATTTTTGTCCGCGATAAATACCAGAGATAATGCGCATGTTAATCCAATCGTTGTGTGAGTCCCCATCCATGAGACCGTATGAGCATGTGCTTGAGTCCAATGTGGGCGGTGTTTTGAAGTGTAGGGTCATACTTTATAAGATGAAAGGCTGCTTTTCTAGCCACCTTTAAAATGGCGGCATCTTCCACGAGGTCTGCAAGTTTGAATTCGGGAAGTCCCGCTTGCCGTGTCCCCAAAACATCGCCAGGTCCCCGTATTTTGAGATCTATTTCAGACAGCCGAAAGCCGTCCGTGGTTTCCAGCATCGCGGCAATGCGTTTTCGGGCATTCTCGTTTTTGGGTGTGGCGATGAGGGTGCAGACGGAGGCGACCTTGCCGCGTCCGATACGTCCTCTGAGCTGGTGCAATTGGGAGAGGCCAAAGCGTTCGGCATCCATGATCACCATCATAGTGGCATTGGGGATGTCGATCCCCACCTCGATGACCGTAGTGGCGACCAAGACATGACATTTTTTTTCTCTAAATCGGGTCATGATGTCTGTTTTTTCACTGGCTTTCATACGTCCATGGATGAGTCCAATCTGATAGTTTGGAAAACGCTGTTGTAGCTGGGCTTGCCCTTCCAGCGCAGAGCTGAGATCCAAAGTTCGGGATTCTTCTATTAAGGGATATACGACAAAGAGTTGCTCGCCTTTTTGGAGGCGTTTTTCACAGTGTTGCCATACGGCTTCTTGGTATTTTGGTTTGGCATAGAGGGTGTTGATGGGGTGTCTTCCAGGCGGCATCTCATCCAAAATGGATTTGTCCAAATCGCCAAAGGCCGTAAGCAGAAAAGACCTTGGTATAGGCGTTGCCGTCATGAATAAACAGTGAGGGTGGTACTCTTTTTGACGCAAGGTGCTGCGTTGGAGTACCCCAAAACGGTGTTGTTCATCGATCACGGCTACCGCCAAATTGGGGATTTTGACAGGTTCTTCGAGGAGTGCGTGGGTACCGATGATGATCATGGGGATGTCGCTGCTGAGTGCGGCATGGATTTCTTTGCGTTCCCGTGAACGGCTGGCACCGGTGAGCAAATGGATAGGAATCCCCAGTGGCTGGAGGCGTTGCATACATTTGGCATAATGTTGTTCGGCCAAGATTTGGGTGGGCGCCAATAAGGCCCCTTTTTTTTGAGATTGGACAGCCATGAGTAGGGCCATGAGGGCGACGTCTGTTTTGCCTGAGCCGACATCACCTTGGAGCAAGCGATTCATAGCGTGCGCGTCTCCGACATTGCGGGCAATTTCTTGAATGACGCGTTGTTGAGCCAGCGTCAGGGTATAGGGGAGATTTTGTAGATAGGCCCTTGTGAAGGGTCCTTCGCCCTGGAGCTGAAAACGGGTGGGTTGTTGGTGATGTTCAAATCGTTTTTGTGCCAAGGCCAATTGAAAAACAAAGAGCTCGTCAAAAACAAGTCGCTGTCGTGCGTGGATGCCCCTCTCTGGGGAGCTTGGGAAATGCATCTGGTAGAGGGCGTCTTGAAAGGACATGAGTGACAATTGCTGCTTGAGACTCTCGGGAAGGGGATCTCGAAAGTCGCGTAAATAGTCTGGTATGAGGACACTGTGTGCGATCTGGCGCATTTTGGCTGCGTACAGACCGTAGGTCAGTGCATAAATGGGGACAATACACCGCGTGCTGTGCCGCAAGTCCTCAGCGGTGAGAAGGGACTCCACGTCTTGGCAGATGAAGTGGGGTTGGTGGGTAAAGCTGTTTTGCTCCAGTTTTCCTCGGAGCAGCAGTCTGGCCCCAGGAATCAGGATTTTGCTCAAAAACTTTTGGTTGTACCATACCGCGGTGACCATGCCCTGCGCATCTTGGATGATGGCGTTGATGACATGGAGGTTGTTTTTGCGTCTTTCTTCGGTGACAGACTGTACGATTCCGATAAATGCCGTGGGTTTGTTGAGGGTTAATTCTCGGATCATAGGGAGTGTGCGACGGTCTTCGTGAGCGCGAGGGAAATACAAGATAAAGTCGCGGACACTGTGAATGCCAAGCTTGAGAAGTGTTTTGCCCACATGGGGGCCAACGCCTTTGATATATTGAATGTCTTGATCGAGGGTGTTGTTGCGAATGTTACTTCAAGCCAATGCTGCGAACGATGGTTTCAAGGGCCTCAAAAATAGGACCTGCGGCGGGGCCTGTACTGCTTTCATAGGCATAGGTTCTGGACATGATGTCCAATCCTTTAGCGACCGCTGGATCTTTGAGTGTCTCGAGAACCCAAAGTGTTTGATAAACGCTACGTTTTGCAATGATCTGTGCCAGTACCTCTGGCTTGTCTTCTTGGTTGAGTAACTGGTAGACCTGATACTCTGTTCCGTTGCGGGGCAATGCCGCCAGTCTTGTGCTAAGAATCTCTGTATACAGCTGCAATGCTTTTTCGTTGCGGCGTTCTAGCATGGGGGGTATCGGGAGCTCTTGAAACAGGAGGACTTGCTCTAAATCTTGTTCTGCCAAGCGCAGCATCCCTGAAATTTGCGAGAAAGGGAGGACAACATATTGTTTCCAAGGGGTTGCAGTAGTGAGTTGATAGGCCCATGCGATGCGGTTATAGGCCCTTGCAAAGAGCAGTGTTTCATAGGTGATCCGTGACACCTGGTCTTTTTTTCGCAAATTGAGGACATAGAGGAGCAGCTTGTCGATGAGTTGGTGGGTGTCCTCATAGGTTTCGAGCTGATAGGTGAGGGTGTGTTGGCTAGACATATTGTCTCTCGCCGTGACGACAGAGAGGCGAAAGGCCGCCCCAATGGCCACGGGCAATTGGGCCAATACCTCGTCCGAAGAGACCTTGTCGCCTTGGGCAATAAATGTGTCTACGATCTGGCGGTATTGCAGTCGAGCGGTCCCCAATACACGCAGAGATTCAATGTGATTGGCATCCCGATAGTTTATGACAGGGGTCGTTCGGGTGCTGCTACTTTGGGCCATTACGACGGGTGCGTTCATCACGACCACCCCCATACACAATGCCAGTGTCGTACAATAGGTCCTCATTCCCAATTGCGATGCCCCCATGCTTCTGCAATTTTCGACAATGGCACAACATAGTGTTTTTGGGATATTGAGACGGTGATCGCGTCTGTTTGTTCTGTTTTCCCCAAGGTGTCGTAATGGACCTGGTGGGTATTGAGAATCGCTTTGACGGTCTGGAGATGGATATCTTTGACGGCGATGATGTAGCCCCCGTTTTCTGAGAATAAATCGGTGATCCATGTGGTATCTGAAAGACCATTGAGTGATGCGCCTACGCGGTATCGGCCACGTTCGCCCAAGAGCATGTCCGTCATACTGGCCCATGTCCCGCCCATGGCGATATCATGGCAGGCACTTACATACGATTGCGCGGCGTAGATGGCTTTGTTGGCGGCGGCTTCTTCATCAAAACGTACTTGGGGTGCAACGGTGTTGAGGTCTCCATAAAGATTTCGGATTTGAGTGCCTCCAAATTCGGGGTAGCGTTTTCCGACGCGTAGCAGGGTCAATCCTGTGTCTCGGATATGCATGGGAACGGCTTTGCGATAATCGTCGAGTTTACCGATGACCACGATGACAGGCGAGGGGACCACGGCGCTGCCAGATTTTGATTCATTGTAAAAACTCACATTGCCCGAAATAACAGGTAGGTTTTCGCCAGGGATAAAGCCCAGTGCATGGGCCCCATCGGCAATCCCACGAACCCCTTCTTCAAAGTCAAAAAAGACACTTGGTTTTTCGGGGTTTCCATAGTTGAGACAGTCGGTGACACATAGCGGCCTGGCACCAGAGGCCACCACATTGCGTACGGCTTCTGCTACAGCATAGGCGCCACTGACATAGGGGTCATAGTCGCCATAAAGGTTGGAATCCATGCTAGCGGTCAATCCGGTGTAGCAACCCTCAATGGGGGTGACGATAACCGCATCACTCTCTCCAGGATAGCGCACGGTATTTCCTCGGACGGCATTGTCAAAGTGACGGTAGACGTAGCGTTTCGAGCAGAGATTGGGCAGTGATAAAAAATCAGAGAAAATCGCGGGTTCAGGGAGACAAGCCGCGGGCGTTTGTCCTTCGCGGAGGATAGGTTTTGGCGTTGCGTAGCGGTCGGCCTTGACTTCGGTGGTGATGGCAGAGACGGGGAGATCGCAGACGGTTTCGCCTCTATAGGTGGCCCAGAAACGGTTTTCTTGTAACACAGATCCGATGACGACGGCCCCGGCTCTGGGGTAGAGCTGTGGCAGTGCAAATCGGGTATTAAAAAGATCCAACACTTCTTGTGAAAAAGACTGGGGAACCGCCAAACAAAAACGCTCCTGGGTTTCGGAACACATGATGATTTCTGGGGGCAAGCCGTCCATCCATACATTGACATCATCGAGGATCACCTTGGCCCCAAAACCACCACCAACGGCAATCTCTGATGCGGCACAGGAGATACCCCCAGCACCCAAGTCTTTGAATCCAATAGAAATTTTGCGATCGTCTACGATGAGGAGCAAGGCTTTGATGGCTTCAACCAGTACCCGTTTCAAGAAAGGATCATGAACCTGAACCGCACCTACGTTTTGGGTTTCGGCATCCAAGGTGCTGGATGAAAAACTGGCGCCTCCAAACCCTGTGGAATCGGTGCTTTTGCCAAACAAAATAATATCGTATGGCGTTTCTTTGGCTTCTTTTGGCACATAGCTATGAATGATTTTGCTTTCTTCTACAAGGCCCAATGCCGCCACATTGACCAAACAGTTGTCGTTGTAGCTTTTGTGATACAGCGTTTCGCCACCCAGGACAGGGACACCCAGTGGATTGGCATAGTCCGATACGCCTAAAATAACGTTTTTTTCTATGGTGGAGACAAGGCTATCGGGTGTGGGGTCAATGCCAAAATGCAAACTGTTGAGAACCCCCACAACGTCAGCCCCCATACAGTAAACATCGCGAACAACGCCGCCAACGCCGGTGGCAGACCCTTCGACAGGGAGAACTTGTGAGGGATGATTGTGAGATTCATGAGAAATGGCAATGCAGTATTGCTTTCCTTCGTGCTCGGTGAAGCGAATGACGCCGGAATCCTCGCCGATGCCAACCGCCACTTCGGACCCTGTAATGGGGAGGTACTTTTTGAGAATGCTTTTGCTGCTTTTATAGGAGCAATGTTCGGACCACATGGCATCAAAAATATGGTGTTCTGTCAGACTGGGTTCCCGCTGGAGTAAGGTCCGAATCATATCTAAATCGCGAGAAGAAAGTGCCATGATAAAGAAGTCCTTTGGTAGGGTATTGGGTAGAGATTAAGGGGCTATTTACCAGATTTTTTTCTGCATTTGCTGCACTCCCCATAGATGTGGAGTGACCGGTACTCTGGCAGAAACCCTATTTTTTCACAGTAGATACTGAGATAGTCCGTGATAAAGGATTCCTTGATTTCCAGGATTTTCCCGCAGCTGTTACAGATAATATGGTCGTGATGTTTGTCTGGGTTACTACGTTCGTAGAAAACTTTTCCATCACGGGTAGAGATTTTTTGAATCAAGCCGGCGTCTAAAAGTTGTTTGACAGTGCGATATACGGTGGCGCGCGAGAGCTTGGCTTTGTCTGCACGGAGACGGTCGATGAAATCTTCTATTTCAAAATGGTCTTTAATTTTAAAGATTTCGTCGACGATAACACGCTTCTGTAAGGTGTATCGACCTTCGTGGGTGCTGAGATACTCTTCGAAGGCTTTATGGGGATTCAGCAGTGTCATGATCGCATGAGTGTACAATGTCAGCGATACGAATATCAACCGTCCGAATGTGAATCACCAATCGGTCTATAAATTTGCGAATGGCAAAAATGAGATGGGTTCTGGCTGGGCTGGTATCCAACATACGTCGCATCTCATGGACCATGTCCTCAAACATGTCATGTTCCGCTTTGTGGTAGTCGTAGCCATCAAAGCTGACCTTTTTCATAATCGTTTCTTCTGCATCGAAGTGATCGATAACATAGCGTTCGAGAAACACAATAATGGCTTTGATTTGCCCCATGTCCTGATCACGAATCGCGATATCCAGACTGGTCACCAGTTGGAAAAGCTCCTGGTGTTGTAGGTCCACATGGAAATCCCCAGTTTCCAAATTTTGATTCCAATGCGATGCGTCATGTGTAGACATAGGATCTTTGAAAGATAGTCAACTAGGCGTGGGTTGTCCAGGGGTTCTTGTTAAATGTTAGCCCAATTCCAGAGGGCGTGTCGGTGATGAAGCCGTGTTTGTTTAAAATAACGGATTATAAGGAGATGGTTCGTTGACGCGGAGATAGACATTCCAACGCAAAAAGGAGTAGTCCTATAGAGATCAATATCCATTGAAGGGACATATAGGCTGTAGGGACACTCAGGGCGATGCGTTCACCAAAAAACACAAACAATATAAATAGGATCCATAGCCAATGGACCAGTGACCAAGTAGGGCGATGAAGGGCGAGCATAAGAGGAATGATCAGTACTAAAAAATCATAAATTCTGTGATAGCTGAGTAATAAGGTCAAGAGAAAGGCCACGCTGCATAAAGGGAGCATACTTGTCGTGCTGCGTTGGGAAAGATACCGGATGAAAACGGCTACAAGCATGCATGCTACGACGACATAAGTAAGGGGGAATTTTCCTAAAAAAACGCCCAAGTCGGCTAGTCCCAGAGGGACATTTGTGTTGTTTGTCGCCACCGATTGCCAGAGTAGCTGGACAGGATTTTCTGACAGCCAATAGCCAGAGACAAGCGTCAATAGGCTGTGTATGGTGAGCATGATGCCCACACTCAGCCAACGTTTTTTGAACAGAAAAACAAGGGGGATTAACCCCGTGAGAGGGTACTTGATCATGGCAATGCTGAGGGCAATGCCGGCCAGGACATCCTTGTTTTTCTCTGATAAAACAATGGCCACCAAGGTGGCGCTCAGAGCAATGAGTGTGAATTGCCCATTGGCCATGGCCACGCGCCATGGCGTTGAGGCTAAAAAGAGGAAGGATGCGATGAGAAAAAGATTTTTAAAGCGTAAGGGATTTTTTTTATCTGTATGATATTGCCAAGAAAAGAGTCCCAAAATGAGTCCCGTTGCACACAAGTTGAGGATCATCCACAGGGTTTTTGCTGTTGCAAAAGAGACAGTCGCCAACGGTAAAATCATGCAGATCACGGAGGGCGCGTAGCTTTCATTGGCCGGGGCATGTGTGGTTGGGAGAATGGTGGTGTAGGGGTTTTGCTGGTGCATGAGGTGGACTGCGGCACTGCGTCTCAGCGCTAGATCTAGGCTTGCTTCTGGTATCAGGAGTGTGTTTTTGAGCGCCATACCCACAGACACCAGTGCGATCACACACAAAATAGACATCCACCCTAAAATAAAACGCCCATGTTCAAGTTCTAAGTGCAACACCTGGGGTCAAAAACCCCAGGTGTTGCACTTAGAACTTGAACATGGGCGCCTAAATCTATAGCCCGATTTTTGGTTTATGAAGTGACCTTGATTTTGCTTGCGATGGTGAGTATTAGGTTCTTGGTATTTGAGCTGACCAGTGTGGTTCAGCGTCATCATCAGTCGTTGATTAATACCATAGACCTCTCAATTGCCTGTATTTTTTTGGTTGATTTCATGGTGGGGTTATACCGTGCGCCATCTCGCTGGCATTATTTCAAACACCATTGGTATGAGCTTTTGGCCGCTATCCCCTTGACCGACCATGTGGTGCGTTCCTTGCGTTCTCTGAGAATTGTTCGGATGTTACGCTTGATTCAGATCCTGTAACTATCTAGCGCCCCCCCTCAAAGAGGAGTGACTGATTAAGCGCGGCCTGAATGGTTTCCAAAATGTTGAGGCCTTGTTTTTTTGCGGTCTCAATAATGGAGAGCAAAACAGCATGTCGTTCAGCGCCACGCTTGCTTCTAAAT
>CANNCG010000013.1 GCA_947502965.1 bacterium
CGCTACGTGGGTGCTTGGGGGCGAAAGCCCCCAAAAAAAGTGAGTTGAAAGGGCTTCACCCTTTCAACCCCGTTTGAGCACGCCTGCGACGTAAAATCACGACCACGATGTTGGCTGAATGTGCGGCTATGGGCCGTGTGACCTTGCAAAAGGTGGATAGCGGGGATAGCGGGGTCACGATTGGCGCTGAATATTTCCAGAGAGGATACCCGTCAGCGTTTTGATCTTGTGCGTGGTGTTGCCCGCGTATTTCGTATCAAGGATAAACGATCTTCTGAAATCATTGGCGAGGTTGTGGGTGCTGTGCGCAAGTGGGAAGATTTTGCCAAACAATTAAAATGGCCTAACCGCGAGGTCGCCATGATGACGCCCGCTTTCCGTGTTGCCTAACACGGGGTAAACGCCGTATTTGAAAAGTGGGAATGATCGGATAGAATACCGCTTATTATGCACGAAACCCTACTCTCCTCCCATTATATTCACCGTGGTCGCATTGTGACCCTCCGGGAAGACACGGTTCAGCTGTCTTCTGGTGCCATCGCCAAGCGTGAAATTGTAGAACATCACCGTGCTGTGGTGGTTTTGCCTGTGTTGGACAATGGGGATGTTGTGTTGGTGCGACAATACCGTATTGCCATAGCGCGTGTGTTGTTGGAAGTCCCTGCTGGGCTGATAGAGCTTGATGAAGCGCCGATAGCGGCGGCACACAGAGTATTGGGCGAAGAAACCGGATTTGTGGCATCGGAGATGCAGCCGCTTTTCGAAGGCTTTCCCACCCCAGGCTTTTGTAACGAATATATGTATTTTTTTCTGGCTAGGGGATTGACTGCGGGGGTTCCCCATCCAGATGCGGATGAAATCGTGGAAACGGTGACGATGTCGGTGTCGGCAGTGATTGCTGCGATTCAGACCCAAGAAATTGTAGATTTAAAAACCATTGCGGCGATGGGGTGGTACCGTGGCGCGATGTAATGCCTTTTTTTGACCAGATTGCGCCTTTTCTCCAGGTGCTGCGTATAGAAGACGGGTTGGCTGACAATACATGTGCGGCGTATCACAGCGATATCGTGGCGTTTTTGCAGGTAGTGGGGGAGGCGGAGACGGTTGCGGCTGACGATATGCGCGCCTATGCCCGCTATTTGACGCAAGGGGGGTACAAATCGGCCTCTATTCAGCGAAAAATGGCGGCGATAAAACGGTTTTGTCGCTATTTGTTTATGCAGGGACGCTTGTCCGAAGATATCTCTCTTGATATCGAGGTTAGGGCAACCCCAAGGCCATTGCCTGTAGGTATTTTTGAGTCTGTGATCAAGGAATTATTGGCGCAACCCAATGGGGAAGATCGGTATCAACAACGGGACCACGCCATGTTGTGTTTTATGTATGGTACGGGATTGCGGGTCTCTGAACTGTGTTCTCTGAAATTGTCTCAGCTTGGCTTGGGCGAGTCTTGGGTGCGGTTAGTGGGGAAGGGCAACAAAGAGAGATTGGTGCCGATTCCTGATGCGGTTGGTAAGATTTTGAAGTCTTATATACAGACGGCCCGTCCGAAGATACGTTTGGCGGACCGTGCGGATTGGGTATTTTTGTCCCGTGGAGGACATGCGATGTCCCGACAGTCTGTGTTTCAGTTGGTGCGAAAATATGCCTTGCGTATGGGGGTTTCGGGCATGCATCCGCATCAGCTCCGACATGCCTTTGCAACCCATTTGCTCAATCGCGATGCCCAAGTTCGGGATGTGCAGGCATGTTTGGGTCATGCCCGCTTGTCCACCACTCAGAAGTATTTGTCTGTGAGTACCGCGCATCTGCGACGGATGTATGACAAGTCCCATCCCCTTTCTTAGAACTTGCATATGTGCAGCGCAGCTGAGCATATGCAAGTTCCTCTTGACGTATAGACCGTCCCTTGAAAGGATTGGCGTATGCTAGAAATTGTCATTGGGGTATTTATACTGATTTTTTCCGTGGTTATTCACGAGGCTGCGCATGCGTGGACAGCCGCATGGTTTGGGGACCCTACGGCCAAATTGCAAGGGCGTTTGAGTCTCAACCCTGCCGTGCATGTGGACCCTTTTGGCAGTGTTCTGTTGCCCTTGTTGCTCGTTCTGTCTGGGAGTTCGATATTGCTGGGTTACGCGAAGCCTGTTCCGGTGCGGTCTGAATACTTTACCAGGCCTTTGCGGGACATGATGTGGGTGGCGCTGGCGGGTCCGTTGTCGAATCTGACAGTGGCGGCATTTTTTGGTTTTTTATACAAAATGAGTTTTGCGATCATGCCCCATCTTGTCCTGGGATCTGAAGTGGCGCAATTTGTATTTGGGTATGCGATCACCATTAACTTGGCTTTGGCCTTTTTTAATTTAATGCCGATTCCGCCTTTAGATGGGTCCCGTATTATCATGCCATTTTTGCCGCGCAAAGGACAGTTGTTTTTGAACAAGATAGAGCCTTATGGGTTTTTGATTGTCATTGTCTGTGTGTATTTTGGTGTTTTGAATATTTTTTTGAGGCCACTATTGGCTTTGGGCTATAAGTTTTTGTTGTGATGCTAGATGATAGGCTCGTGATGAAACGGGCATTGGTCTGTGGCGCAGGGGGGTTTATTGGAAGTCATTTGGTCAAGAGACTCAAACGCGAGGGCTATTGGGTGCGTGGTGTGGATCTCAAATATCCTGACTTTTCAGCCACCGAGGCGGATATGTTTGTGATCGGAGATTTGAGAGATCAGGCGGTGTGTGCGTCCGTGTTGGATTTTGGATTTGATGAGGTGTATCAATTGGCGGCGGATATGGGGGGTGCGGGCTACATTTTTAGCGGTGACCATGATGCGGATGTGATGCACAACTCGGCGTTGGTGAATTTGAACATCGTGGCATTGTGTCAACAACATCAGGTGGTCAAGGTTTTTTATTCCTCTTCGGCATGTATGTATCCGGCCTATAACCAAGAAGACCCTCAAAATCCAAATTGCCGAGAGGATTCGGCCTACCCTGCGGCACCAGACAGTGAATATGGTTGGGAAAAACTCTTTAGTGAACGACTCTATATGTCTTATCAGAGAAATTATGGCCTTGATGTAAAAATAGGGCGTTTCCATAATATTTTTGGGCCCGAAGGCACATGGCAAGGGGGCAAAGAAAAAGCGCCGGCCGCCATTTGTCGGAAAGTGGCCGCTGCAAAGGCAAACGATACCATTGAGATTTGGGGGGATGGCGAGCAAACCCGGTCCTTTTTGTATATCGACGAGTGCCTAGAGGCGGTGCGTCGGTTGATGGCATCCTCGTTCGCAGGGCCTGTGAATATAGGTTCGGATGAGAGGGTTTCCATTAATCAGCTCACCGCCATGATTATCGGCATGTCTGAAAAGCCTATTTCGGTAGTCCATAGTGAGGGGCCGCTTGGGGTAAGGGGGCGAAATTCGGATAACACCCTGATCCGAGAGCAGTTGGGCTGGGCCCCTGAGGCCCCACTTCGGAGTGGTATTCAGCGCACCTATGCCTGGATTTTGGCCCAAGTTCAGACAAAATGATCTATCTTATTGATGGATACAATTTAATAGGGGCCTGGCATAGTGTGCACTTGCGTGATCCCGAGAAAGAAAAAAAAATGGTTTTTTTTCTACAGAGATCCTTGCGGGCGGCAGATAGCGCAACACTTTACTTTGATGGTCGCCGTAGGTTTGATACTTTGGGGGGCAGGGAAACACATGGGGCAATATCGGTGGTGTATACGCCAACGGGGATTTCTGCAGATGCGGTCATCCAGCATGTCATGGGGGGGTACAAGCAAAAAAAATCGGTTCAAATTGTAAGTTCTGACCGAGAAATACAAAAAACCGCCCGAGAATTGCGATTGACATGCATCTCTAGTGATGTGTTTATGAAAGTGTTGTATGCTGGGTTTCACGGTGAAGATGTCTATGTGAAGCCAGAGGCCATGTCCTCGCAGGAATTTTGTTATTGGGAATCGTGTTTTCAAAAGAAGGTCATTCTTCCTAAATGAAATCAAGCGGTCATGTTTGGCTTGGGGATAACCCATTGAGTGTGAAACTATGTATATATTGAATCTTTTCGATGCATCTTTGTTTTTTGGCTACTACGATTAGATCTAAGTATGTTTAACATCACCCGCAGCCTAACCTATTCTTACTTCATCTGGGTTTTTCTGCTCTTTTGGGGGTTTCCCCTTTTGGCACAGACCACGCCGATGACTGTTGCGATTCAAGGGACGTTGTCCACGCCAACAGAAGGGCTTATAGGCAGTACCTACCCTGGTAAGAGTGTCCGCAAAAACATGACAATCACCATATACAGTGGTGTGTCTGCTACGTCCTGGTCGGATTCTTATACGGGTGTTTTGTTTGTAAATGGGACGTTTAGTATTTTGTTGGGCAAAGGCCGGCCACTAACCCCTGCTGATTTGCGTGTCCCTGATCCGAGATTTGGCATACAGGTAGATGGGGTTACGGCCTTGGTGCCTATTTCTTCGGCCCCCTATGCCGTTCAGGCCCGTTCAGCTGAGTCGGTCATGGCGATTGACGCCGCTGTGATTTCTGGAACCTTTGCCTCAACGGTAAACGTAAATGCGGCGATGAATGTGCGGAGTGGTACGCTCTTTGTGAGTCCCACACAGAACTATGTGGGCGTTGGGACAACCTCCCCGGCCTACCGCTTAGACGTCAAAGGGGTCGTGAATGCGACCAGTTATCTGGTCAATGGGGTTGACTTGGAGTCGGCCTTTTCTTGGCGTAAGCAGGGTGCCTCCTTGTATTACACGGATGGCAATGTTGGGATAGGGACCACGTCACCGGCCTATCCCTTGGATGTTGCGGGGACGCTCAATGCCACGGCCTTTATGATCAATGGGGTGGAGCTTTCTCAGCGACTCAAAGCCGAGTTGGCTTGGCAATCTGGCCCTGGTAACAGTATCTACTTTGATGATGGGGTATTGCCCGATGGGGGATACGTGGGAATCGGGACTGTCACCCCCAGTGAGAAGCTGGATGTGCGTGGGGCTATTCGTGTGGGTGCCAGCAATAGGCTTGCGTCGCCTCAGGGGGGGACCATTCAGTATGTGGTCGATTTGAATACACAGATTGGGGATTTTCAGGGGTATAATGGTTCCGAGTGGTTGTCTCTCACAGGTATTCGTGGATCTGGCGTTTCTGGAAATATGACGTTTTGGACCGGAGAAAAGACGTTGTCGGGATCCGATGTGGTGTTTTGGAATGGGAGTACCATGCTGGGGATTGGCACCAATGTGCCACAGGCCAGGCTCCACGTGCGGGGCTCTTCTTCTGTGATGGATCCTATTTTGAATGTACAGAACGCTGCTGGCGCGTCGTTGTTGTTTGTGAATAGCCGTAATGTGGGGATTGGGACGTCTACTCCTACGGTGAAATTGGATGTGAATGGGGATGTGAATGCCTCTGCTTTTCAGATTAATGGGCGACCGATTGAATTTGCACTGTCTTCGGATAGTTATTGGCTTTTGGAGAACTTCGGGCGTATTTTTTATGACAAGGGGGGTATCGGGATAGGGACAACCTCCCCTGTGAATCTTTTAGAGCTGGCCAGTGTGACCAGCAATGCGGCGATGACCTTTGATATTGCAGGTCAGAATCTCTTTACGATGGGGATTAATTCAACAAATCCTGAAGCCTTTATCATTGCTAAGGGGGGGGACTTAACGGTTCCTGTTTTTACGTTTAAGGGTGAAAATATCGGCGTGGGTGTTTCGGATCCCAAGGCCAATTTGCATGTGAGTGGGAACTCTGGGATATTGGTTTCAGGTCAGTATGGTTCTGGTGCGAATTTGGCGGAGTCTGGTCGTGGGACGAAGTTATTGTGGTATCCCAATAAGGCTGCCTTTAGGGTGGGGTACGTTTTGGGGACTGAATGGGATCAGGCCAATTTGGGAAATTTTTCTGTTGGTATTGGGTATAATCCTTTGGCGTCGGGATATGCGTCTACTGTTGTTGGCGGATTTCGAAATAAGGCCACGGGTCCCTATTCCTTGGCTGTGGGTGGGATAGAAAATGAGGCGTCTGGGGAGTACAGTGTTGCGATGGGGCATGTGGCAAAGGCCTTGCATCGGGGAAGCTTTGTTTGGGCCGATTATACGCCGACCTCCAATGCGCTTAGTTTTACATCTTCTGTTGCCAATCAGTTTGTGTTGCGTGCCCATAATGGGGTGGGGATTGGTACCACAGATACCACCAAAGCATCTTTAACTGTTTTGAATCCCAGAAGGGATGAATATCTTCTCAATGCCAAAGGGGTAGGGACGAGTCAGTTCGTGGTCACCACGTCGGGTAACGTGGGGATCGGCACTTCAACCCCAGGGACTGCAGGATTGGCGATGATGGGCGGGTCTCGTATAGGGGTGGGGACTACGACACCTCAGGCGATGGTAACGGTGTATCCGACGGTAGGATCTACCGCCAATGTGGCGCTCTTTAAGTCTGAAGGTGCGAATTTTGTGGCCTTGTTGATATCCCCCTCTGGGAATGTGGGGATTGGTGTGACGGAAGGGTATAACTTTGCATTGACGAATGACCGGTTGGTGGTGGTTGGCGGGATCAAAGCGACAGAATTTAAGATGGTGGATCCTAACGACCCCAATCAAACGATAACCTTGCAACCCAATCCCGGATCCCCATGGGCAGACCCCGGTGTGAATAACAACAACACGCATAGAACACAAGGGTTTGTGGGTATTGGCACCCCTTCCCCAAACAGCTTGCTTGAACTGTCCAACCGCAATGAGTCTGGCCATCTTCCCGTGATCACCTTTGATATCAATGGCGATGACAAATACAGCCTCGGCGTTTCAACGCCAAGTGTGTCGGCCAGTACTTTTTTGTTTACCATTCAGCCTGGTGGCGTGTTGACCACCACCCCTTCTTTTGTGGTTGCGACCAGCTCTGTGGGGATAGGGATAGGACTGACGCAGCCGTCTGCAGCCCTCCATGTCTCTGGCGATGCCGTGGTATTGGGTTCGATGGCGATTGGTACCGAGAAGATCAATGCCTTGTATCGCTTGAATGTGGGGGGTGCCTTGAATGCACAAGAGGTGTATATCGGGGGGGTTCGATTTTTGCCTAGTAGCTCGCCTTGGCGTACCCAAGGATCCAATATTTATTTCACCTCTGGCAACGTGGGTATAGGGATCTCTAATCCGGCCTATAAGGTCGATGTGGTGGGTTCCATTCGTGCAACTGACTTTAGACTGTCGAATAACTTGGTTTCTGTGGCGCAGGATTTGACCGTGAAGAGTCTCTATTTGAAAGACAAGGTTTTTTCGGATCCTGCCAATTATGGTAAGTTGTTTGTTCAAAACACAGAATTGAAATTTACAAATTCAGATGGATTGACTAAAACCATCAATTCACCCCTGCAAAAGGGAACCGGTACCCATGGGGTCTTGGCGTATTTTGTGGATGATGCAACCGTGGGACAGAGTGATGTTTTCTGGAATGGAAACCTACCGCAGTTGCGGGTGTCGGGGAACATGCAGGTTTCTAGATCGTTTCAGGACACTGGCTTTTCTGTAGAGTCCAAAGTGTCTGCCGGAGAAGCGCAGTCAGCTTTCGGAATCACCGCGACTTTGAATCACACGGGGGCAAACCAATTCATACGTGGATTTACAGGCCAAAATATTGATGTCACGATTGCGCGCAGCTGGGGAAATGGGACGCAGCTTGAGGTCAAGGGCTTGGATATCGCGATGCGCTCGGGAGCAGGTGCCAATCTCTTGAACTCGGCAACGGCCGTTGGGTTGCGGGTGGATGTCAGCGCTGTTGGTGTAGAGACCAGCACGGGTGGGGCAAAGTATGCGGCTATCTTTAAAGGCGGCAATGTGGGTATTGGTACGATCACCCCATTGTCAGAGTTAGAGGTTGTGGGCACGGTGTCTGCCAATTACTTTAGCCTGTCTGGTGGATTAACGGTTTCGGGGTCTGCGACCCTCACGGTACCGAGCTTGGTGGTCACAGGTGGGAGTCCGCTTTCCGACACCTTTGTGGCCCGTTCGGTGCTTCAGTCTGGCGTATTTTTGCCGCGTGTGGGCCTGGGGATTTCGAATCCCGAAGCAGGAAATCATGCATTGATGGTCAATGGGGTTATTTCTGCCAATTTAGTTGTGTTGACGGGTGGTTTGACGGCCGCCACATTGAATATTGCAAACAGTGCTTTTGTGGTAGATGCGTCTGGGAATATTGGGATGGGGACGTCGGCCCCCAATGGACAAATTGAAATGCGTCGCCATATTTTTGGGATACAGAGCCAGGATGTGGTGTCCCAGAAAATGGCAATCGTGATTGATGGGGCGTCGCCGGGTTCCCTTTTTTCTTTGGATAAAAATATTACAGGGGTAGATATCTCGCTGAGTACAGTCGCCTCCAATAAATTGAATGCCAGTGCGACTGGGCTCAAAATAGACTTGAGTAATTTGGCTTTGGAAAATATCAGTCAAGCCGTGGGATTAGATGTCAATGTGAAAGGCACTTCTGGAACCCGTTATGCCGCGTTGTTTCAGGGTGGATTTGTCGGAATTGGCACCAGTGCTCCCGAAGCGGATTTACATGTCAGTGGCAATATTAAAGCGGTAAATCTATCCCTCGCAGGTGTTTTGCAGGCGGATTCCGCGACGTTTAATAATTTGGTGGTCAATAAGCATGTCACAGTGAATGGGACCGTGACCATCAATCAATTGGTGGTACAAGGAACGTTGACCGCGAACACGATGGTTCTGCTCTCTGCGCTAGAGGCACCAAATGCCATTTTTAACGGGGTTACCGCGCAAACAGTTTCGGTCAACAATCTCTTGACCGCCGCCAACATGCGTGTTTTTAACCAGTTTTCTGCCAATGCGTTGATGGTGACAGCTGGTGTTGGGATTGGGACGACAGCGCCGTCTTCCGGATTGACTGTTTCGGGAAGTGTCTTGGTCCAAAATGTGGTGATTAGTGATCAATTGTCTCTTTCAACGGCGACGTTGAACGTCAATAATGGGGCTTTCTTTGTAGGGGCCAATTCCCCAAGGGTGGGGGTGGGTACAACTGCGCCGTTGGGTGTTTTGCACGCGGTTTCTGCGGGGGGGTCAGCGTATGATGCGAGCAATTATTTGACCTGGAATCCGCTTGTTTTGCAAAACAAAAGTTATACAGAGGGAACGGCAACGGGTATTTTATTTTTGCCAGATGACGCGGTTCCGTCTCCGAACAGTGGTTCTGGAATTTTAGGCGTTCGTGCGACCTCTACGCAGTCTGATCCTGCCTCGCATCTTGTGTTTATTACAGATCCCCAATTTGTGCTGGGGCAGTCAGCCTCTGGGATTTCTGCCGAACGCATGCGTATTACGGCTGCAGGAAATGTGGGGATCGGGACCCAAACGCCTACGTCATTGCTACACGTGGCTGGCACGATGTGGGTGGAAGGCCATACAACGGTCAATGGGACCTTGTATGTGTCGACGATTACAGGGAGCCGCAATGTGACGTTGGCTGCGTCAGAGCGCGTGGTGATGCAGGGCGTTGTCTCTGCGAATGCCGGTGTGCGTTTGTCGGAATCGGCACAGTTTCTACCTGTGTCCGCACGATCTTTGGATGCGACCTTTGGGCAGCTCTACGTAGACAGTTCCAATCTTGATTTGTATTACCTCAAACCCGGATCCTCGACACCCTTTAATGTTTCAGTGGCCCATTCTGGGACGCCGGGACGCGTGCCTTTCTTTGATACGTCTGGCAATTTGTCGGATAAAGCCAGTTTGTATTGGAATGACACGACACAGGTCTTTCAAGTGGGAACCGCAAATACCTTGGCCAGTATGGCCTTGGTGGCAACCTTTAATAATACAGATACAGGTAGTTTTACTGGGCAGAAAATTTCTTTGGAGTTTTCTGATCGGAGTGCAGCAACTTTGGGTGCTGATTTTACTGGACTTGCTATTCAGTTGGCGGGGCAGTCAGGTTCTTCTTTTGGACGTTTGGCGCCAGGTGAGCGTGCCACCGGGTTGTTGGTCGATGTGTCTAAACTGCAGGCCCGACAATTTAATCAAGATAGTTCCAGTAGTGGGGGGGTGAAATACGCAGCAGTTTTTGCTGGTGGTAATGTAGGGGTTGGGACTGCCTCGCCTGAGTCTGACCTGCATGTACGCTCCGAAACAGCGGGTACCCTGCCCTTTCGTGTTGATGCGTATTCGGTTTCAGAGGCGGTTGTGGTAGATGCTTTGGGTCGTGTGGGTGTGGGCACTGGGAATATGGCCTTGCCGGCACAGTTGACTGTCGCGGGCCAGGCAAATCTTCCTGTTTTGAATATTACAGGATCTACAGGCGCGTCTTATTTGTACGTATCTCCTGTCGGTGCTGTGGGAATTGGGACAACGGTGCCCACCACGGCTTTGGATGTGCGTGGTATGGTTTCTGCGAATATCGGATCTTTTGTCGGTGTGACGGCGACGACCGTTAATATTGGCAGTGGGGCCTTCGTGGTAGATGCCTCGGGGAATATTGGGGTAGGAACCACCCGTCCTGTGGGAAATATTGCGTTTCATAAAATCTTTACAGCGGACAATCTGAATGCGATTCCTGCGGCAGGCTATACCTCTCAGGTCATGCGCTTGGGTATTGGGGTGTCTCAAAGCGATACAACGTTTTTGTACAAACGTGATTTGACGGGTATTCAGATCAATTTGGGGTCTGATTCGTCTTTTGCCATATTGGGAGATGCGGATCTAGCAACACCTACGGTGAGCGCGACGGGTGTAAGCATCAATATGTCCTCGCTAGTCTTGGACTCTGGTGCCAAGGCTGTGGGGCTGGCGGTGGATCTCACAGGGACGACGGGGACCCGGTATCCTGCTGTTTTCTTGGGAGGGAATGTTGGGATTGGGGTCACCTCACCAATGGTGGCCTTGGATGTCAGTGGGGATATTCGTGCCCGCAGTGCCTATCTTTCAGGCGATGTTTCGGCGAGTAGTGTGACTGTGAATCAGTTGGTCGTGGAGGGTCCTGCACTCTTTTCGGGTACGGTAACGGTCAATACGCTCATTGCCGATGTTATTTCGGCAAATAGGGTTGTGTTGCGCAAAAATTTGGAAGTGGCGACCGGGTCTTTCACTACGATTAATGCCACCGCTAGGGCCTATTTTGGAACACTGGGTATTGGCGTGACCCTGCCCTCTCAAACCTTGCAAGTGAGTGGCAATACGGTTATTTCAGGGGCCCTTACGGTAAATAGTTTGTCTGCGACTAGCTTGGAGGCAAGTAGTGGGACTCTGGCCTTGACAGCCTCTACCCTCAATATCTCCGGTATGCTGAAGGTCAGCTCAGAACTCTATTTGTCCAACGGCGGTCTTTATTTGATGCCGCTTTCTGTCATGCCTAGTCACACTAATACAAGTGGGATAACCTATGTCGATTCAGTTGGGGATCTGCGGTATTTGCACCCTGGGGGATCTCCGAATATCAATATTTCCAAGGCTTTTTCAGGGGCATCTGGCCGTATTCCTTTCTTTGGTATCGACAACAATTTGACGAGCAGCGCCTATTTGAATTGGGACAACACGGCACAGTCTCTCAAAATAGGGACGGGCAATGTGGTCAGCAGTTTGGAGCTAGTGAGTACGATTAATGCCAATACTCTTGACGGTATTTCGGGGCAACGCATTTTATTGGATTTTGCGGACAGGTCAGTCTTGCCTTCGCAAACGTCCGTGTTCACGGGTCTGGATATTCGCTTCCAATCTCAAAATCCGAATGATGCCACGACATTTGGTCGTTTGGCACCAGGGGAGACGGCCATTGGTTTGGATGTGGATGTGCGGAACCTTAAAGCCACCCAATTTATCAATGATCTTGCGCATAGTGGCTATAAATATGCTGCGGTTTTCAAGGGGGGTAACGTGGGGATTGGGACGTCGCGTCCGGATGCCGCGCTTCATATTTTAGACGAAGCAGGGAATATGCCTTTCAAAGTAGATTTGATTGGAACGAAAAACGTATTGGTGGTGACGAAAGCGGGTTTTGTAGGGGTAGGAACGTCTGCGCCATCAGCGGCATTGACGGTTGTGGGTGCAGTTGGGCCTTCCACCCGTATTTTTGAGATCAAAGACAGTGATTCGGTGTCCCGTATGGTGGTCATGGGTGATGGTAAAGTGGGCGTGGGGACCACCTCACCGAGCACCATTTTTGAGGTGGTGGGCATTGTATCTGCCAATCAGGGAATCTTTTCGTCGGTGCGCGCCACAACGGCCAACCTGGGAAATGAGGGCTTCTATGTGACGGCGTCTGGCAAGGTGGGGTTGGGGACCACGGCGCCATTGGCCAATTGGCATATGGTGAAAACACTGGACAATGCCTTGCAAACGGCATTGGGTGCCAATCCCTATGTTGGGGAGAGAATGAGCCTGACTATTGGCACCAGTCTGGCCAATACTACTTTTAAATTTGATAAAAATATGACAGGTCTTGAAGTGAATTTGGGCTCTGTCGGAGACAGTATTTTGGGGAATTCTGAGTCTTTGAACACGGTCAACGCCGTAGGCGTGAGCGTCAATATGTCCAGCCTAAATATAGCAAATGCAAATGCAAAAGCAACGGGTGTATATGTCGATGTGGCGGGGGTGAATGGGACACGCTATGCGGGGATCTTTATGGGGGGGAATGTGGGTATCGGGACCACATCGCCGATGAGCGCCCTGCATGTCAGCGGCAATATTACCGCATCTGGTCTGATGTTGTTTGGGGACATTGAAGCGAATCAAGTCACGGTCAATCATTTGAAAGTGTTGACGTCTGCGGTGTTCAATGGTCCGGTGACGGCCAATAGCATTACGGCAGATACGATTTCAGCCAAGACTATTATAGTGAGTGGAACCTTGAGAGTAGCAACCGGGTCTTTTACCACCATCAACGCGATAACTGCGGGTAACTTTGGCAAGGTAGGCGTGGGGATAGGCCTTGCTGCGCCATCAGAGAGCTTAGAGGTGAGTGGTAATGTGAAGGTTTCGGGAAACTTGTTTGTGACGGGGACCTTGAGGGTTGGGACCTTGAACAGTGAGTCCGGGACTTTGAATATTAATTCAGCAGGTGAGATCTTTGTGTCTGGAGATATGAAACTCGCGGCTAACTTGTGGATGAAGAGTGGCGGGATCTATTTCCAGTCCAATGCAACGCCGCCTTTTGCTAGTTCGGGGACAGAGGGTATTTTGTACGCAGATGCTAAGGGGCATCTGAATTACCTCCGTCCTTCGACCTCTACGCCGATCACCTTGACCCGTTCCCTGATGGGAACGTCTGGTGCGGTGCCTTTTTATGATAGGACGGGCAACCTCTCTGACTCTGCAAATGTGCTATGGGATTCATCCCTCAACAGGTTGCTGATTGGAACGGCCAATGTCGCCACCTCGTTGGCGCTTGTGTCGAGTATTCCAGCTAATGCGGCAGCTGCGTATACAGGGCAATCGATTAGGATGAGCCTTGGCAATAGGGTTTCAAAGGCCGCATCTTCTACCCAAATGACGGGCTTGAATATTTTGTTTTTAGGAGAAAATTCTGCTGATGGGACTAGTGTTGGGCGTTTGGCAAAAGGTGAAACAGGGGTAGGTCTTCAGGTGGACGTACGTCAAGTACGTGGTCGGTATTCGACAGAATCGCCTATTGGGAGTGATCAGGATTTAAATGGCTTTAAGTATGCCGGGATATTTTTGGGCGGTCACGTTGGGGTGGGGACCTCTGCACCACGGGCCTCTGTGCATGTGGTCAGTGATGTCAATACCGTCAACCCATTCCGTGTAGATGCGGCAGGAAAAGAATATGCCATGGTTGTGTCGGGTTCAGGGAACATGGGGATCGGTACCTCGTCGCCGTCTGCCAGGCTGGAGGTGTTGGGCAAAGAGTCTAATGCGAACTCGTTGGCCTTTTTGGTTCGCAATGCAGAGAAGACGCCTATTTTGGCTGTGCGCAATGATGCCCGTGTTGGGATAGGGACGCTATCCCCCAGTGCCAGCTTGACCGTCTCTGGGAACATCCCTTTTGCCGTCTCTGTCCCGATAAATTCCAAAGCGTTATATATTGACTCTCGTGGTCGCTTGGGGGTGAATCAGGATTCGCCACAATCTGTTTTGGATATAGCTGGTGCTGCTTCTGTGGCACCGTTTAGAGTCGGTATTGCCGATGGCAATGCCCATGCCTTGTTTGTGGACACGACGGGGTTTGTCGGGGTGGGAATTAGCACGCCCAGAAACCGTCTTCACGTGGACGGTATTGTCCAATCAGGAACGGAAAATGCGGTTGTGCCTGCGTGGATTAAGAGTGCCGGGAAAACCGTCAAAGGCTATTTGGCTGGCGACAGCAAGTCTGTTTTCTTTGGGATGGTATCTAATGGGCCGGGGCATGACTCTGTCATGTATTGGGATACGCCGCAGTTTAAATTTCAATTTTTAGATGGCAGTACGACGATCAATGTCATGACCTTGGTGGCTGCGACGGGCGTTGGGCCCAGGCTGGGTGTCGGGACACTGGTGCCCAGTGCAAACCTGCACGTGATGTCTAGCTGGACCACGGAGCCGGTATTTCGGGTAGATGCCTCTGCTAAAATAGGCTCTTTGGTGGTGTCTGGGAATGGCTTTGTCGGGATCAATACCCCCACGCCAAGCCACACCTTGGATGTGCAGGGCAATGCCCAGGTCAGTGGCGTTTTCACAGCACCAATCGCCAATATTACGACGGTGAATGTGTCGGGATATTTGGCCGTTTCAAAGCTGATTTTGGCGCAGCCTGTCTCGGCTGTTTATGCCCAGGATATGCAAGTCACCCTCAATAGCTACAGCGAATCCAATCTGATTGGCTTGAATATTAAGTTGAGTTCGGCAACCGACACTGTTTTCGGAAAACCCTATTCGGTGTTTGGTGCCGGTCGTGCGACGGGGTTGTTTGTGGATGTGTCGGCGCTCAGTGTTTTAAACCCAGCTGGACCCTTGGGTTCCGTTGGGTTTAAATACTCAGGCTTGTTTTTGGGCGGTAATGTTGGGATAGGGACCTCGTTGCCAGAGGCGTCTCTCCACGTTGTGGCCACCTTGACGGATGTCGGGGATGGGCCCCAAGGGGATGTGGCCCGATTTGGATCCAGTGGTGGGGATGTCACGATTCGGGATTATGACTCTGGACGTGTGGGATTTGTGGTGCGTAATCGCAATGCCAATGTGTCCTATCTTTCCCTGGTGTTGGCAGCCGGGTCTGGTACCGATTCTGCGGGTCGTGTGGGGATTGGGATCAGCAATCCAGACAAGGCTTTGGTGGTGAATGGGGATATGCGGGTGGGGGCATGGCGGGAGTCTGTTGCTGCTGACGCCGATTATTCGGAGAATATGGTTGCCCGCTACGGCAACAAATTGTACTTCAACGGGGGACCTGATGTATCGGCTGCCCATGATAGTGAGAACAATGCCCCGATGTGGATTTCTCGGTATAACGCTTCTGCAACCAGCTCTGATCTACGTATCAATGTGGGGTATGCTGGCAGCACAAATCGATTTGTGGTGGGTACTGGTGGAGATACTTCTTTCAAATCTGTCTTGACCGTACAAATGGATGGCAAAGTGGGAATTTCTGATTTGTCTCTCTCAGATACCTTGCTTCCCAAAACCGTGTTACATGTCTACGGTGGTACGGCGGCGACAGGGGAATATATCGAAAACCATGTGGTGGCTTTCGAAAACCGTGCGGGTAGCGCAGGCGATGTATTGGCCTTGCAGTTCACGACGACAGCGGCGCTCAATGAATCCAATAATTTTGTATCATTCTTTAACAATACAAGTACATGGATTGGGGGTATCAAGTCCAATGCCGCAGGTACCGGTGTGCAATTTGTCACCGGGGGTGCGGATTATGCGGAGTATTTGGAAAAACAAAATCTCGCAGAAACAATCAAACCCGGCGATGTGGTGGGTGTGGTGAATGGCAAAATTTCCAAAAATACCCAGGGGGCACAGCTGATCATGGTACGCAGCACATCGCCCAGTATCGCGGGTAACAAGCCAGCGGAGAAAGACAAAGACAAATTTGAGCTGATTGCCTTCTTGGGGCAGGTGCCCGTTCAGGTCCGTGGACCTGTGCGTGCGGGGGACTATCTCCTGCCATCCGGTCAGCATGATGGGACGGCCATCGCGGTGGCGCCAGACCAGCTGACCCCTGCACATCGGCGTCAGATTTTGGGAACGGCCTGGTCTTCGGGTGAAAGTACGGGGGTGCATACGGTCAAGGCGGCGGTTGGGTTTGCTTTCGATACCCCATCTTATGACCAGGAGCTGGCTTTGTTGTCTTCGTTGAAAGATGAAGTCAACGCATTGAAGCAGTCCCAAACAAATTTAATTCAGAGCTACGAAGCCCGTTTTGCGCAACAAGACAAAGAAATTGAGCAGCTGATACAGACGGATAGGTCAAGGTAACACCGTGTTTCGGGTTTTTTGCTTGGGAATAGGGATTCGCATCCTTTTGAGTGGGGCGTCTTTTGCGCAGTCTGTGCTGAATTCTACCCAGCTCATTGTTTCTGAACCTGCCGCCTCCGGTGTAGGCGGGGCCTCTCTGAAAGTCACTGGCGGGACGACGACCCTGAAAAATAGCCAAAACGTGTTGGCTCAGGGGGGGCTGACTGCGGGGGCTTCTAGCGTGAGTATTGGGGTGTCCGGTATTTCTGCGAGGGTGAATGCATCGTACGCTAGCCCTGATTTTTTGGTGACCCAAAAAGCAGTGTATGACTACATTAATTATCGGGTGGAAGTTTTGTTAAAAGATACGATTCAAAACTTGGCTGTAAAATTAGATAAATTAAATATTGCGGGCTGAGCTTGCCCCCAAAAAGTGGACCAGTAGAATAGATAGACTCTGGAGGACAGGAATATGGGAAAGAAACAGAAAAGTTACAGTGCGGATATAAAGGCGCGAGTGGCGCTAGAAGCAATGAGAAGTCAAAAAACGGTTTCCCAGAT
>CANNCG010000014.1 GCA_947502965.1 bacterium
CCTCTATTTGAAGACTCATTCCTATCCCTCGGTTCATGTGACACCCTCCTTTGTTGGTTTTGACAAAGTATATATTAATACTCGATGTTTAAACTAGTGCCATTACTTGACAAGGGGTCTCGATATTCCTGTTTTTTAGAAAAAAAAAGGGGGGGCTAGATAGTTACATATAGAGTTAAGTCCATCCGATAAATATGGACCTTGGTCCATATTTATCGGATAAGACCAGCCTCTACCCACTCCCGCAACACATACTTTGACGGCTTTCCCTCAAACGTATCAGGAAACCCAAAAAACCGAACTGGCCATTTGTAGCGGGGTAGCTGGGCTTCCAATACGTTGATAAAGGTGGCTTGGGGGAGGATGGGGTCTATGAAGGCCACGGGTCTTTGGCCAAACTCGGGATCAGAGATCCCGATCACCGCGACACGCTGGACTTCGGGAATGCTCAGCAAGACGGCTTCTATTTCTTCGGGATGGATGTTTTCGCCGCCTGAGATGATCATCCCATCTTTGCGACCGGTGACATAGAGCTGGTCTTCTACAAGATAGCCCATATCTCCAGTGAGAAACCAGCCGTCATAGGTGAGCGGCAACGACAGATAATTGTTTTCCAAATAGCCCGAAAACAGGGGTTTGCCACGGACGGCGATTTCGCCGTCTTCTGTGATTTCGAGCTCCCGATAGGGCATTATTTTTCCAGAGCTGGTGGTGGGCTGATGGTTGCATGTGATCGTGGCACTCATTTCGGTCATCCCATAGCTTTTAAGTACCGGGAATCCTTTTTTTGTGACCTGTTTGAGGAGTGTTTCAGGACATCCGCTGCCACCGAGAATGATGGCCCGTATCCGCTGTTTGGTAAGGCTGTCGATATGCTCGAGTTGCTTGAGCTGATGGGGTACCAGCGAGAGATGGGAGGGTTGTAGCGCTGAGATGCTATGACGTAGCGGGGTTTCCGATGTCGGAATCAGCAGTGTGGCCCCTGCGAAAAAACATCGGAACACAATCCCAAGCCCTGAGACATGGTAGAGCGGGAGCGACAAAAGCCATTGGTCTGTGGGGCCAAAGGTCAAATGGGTGTTGACGCCCAATGCACTGTAGAGATGTTGAGAGAGGGTGTGCGTGGCTATTTTGGGTTTGCCACTGGATCCTGATGTCATGAGATAGGTGCTGATTTGTTCCAAACAGAGCCATGTGTCTGTCTGGCGTGAGGGAAGGCGGATATCCTGAAGTGTTCTTTGTTGCCAAGGGTCCGTCGCTTCGTCCAAAAAAGACGCCGTGGATTCGTGGAGGAGGTTTCTCACGTGACTGTTCTCGAAATAGGGGATGAGGGCCTTTGTCGAATACCTCAGATGCGGTAGGAAAACGGGTATCCCCTCCCGTAACATGGCCCACAGACATGCGATACTCTCGATACTGCTGCTGGCATAGAGCGCAACGGGTGTTGCGCCCCATTGCCGTAATCCCATCTGATACTCGCAAACACGACGATGGAGTGCCTGATACGAGAGGACCTCATGGCGTGTGGTGATGGCGATGCTATCCGGGTGCTGTTTGGCCGTTTCTGCAATGGGACATGCAATGAGCGACATACGAGAGATGCTTAAGGGTGACGTTTAAATTTAGAAAAGTCGGGACTGCGTTTTTCAACAAAGGCATTGCGGCCTTCTTGTGCTTCCTGGCTCATGTAGTAGAGCATGGTGGCGTTTCCGGCCAATTCTTGTAAGCCTGTTTGCCCATCACAGTCGGCATTCAGAGCGGCTTTCAGGCAACGCAGGGCGAGGGGGGAGTGTTGTCCTATTTCGACCGCCCATTTGAGGGTTTCTGTTTCGAGCTCTTCATAGGGTACAACGGCGTTGATTAGCCCCATTTGAAAGGCCTGTTCCGCTGTGTATTGGCGACAGAGAAACCAAATTTCTCTGGCCCGTTTTTGGCCCACAATCCGAGACATATAGCTGGCGCCAAATCCGCCATCAAAGGAACCTACTTTGGGTCCTGTTTGTCCAAAACGGGCATTGTCTGCGGCGATGGTGAGATCACACATCATGTGCAAGATTTGGCCGCCACCAATGGCATAGCCTGCGACCATGGCGATAATGGGTTTGGGGCATGTTCTGATTTGACGTTGGAAGTCGAGGACATTGAGGTGATGAACCCCGGATTCGTCACGGTATCCGGCGTCGCCTCTGATTTTTTGATCCCCACCGGAACAAAAGGCCTCTTTGCCTTCGCCAGTGAGAATCACCACCCCTATCTCTGAATCATGACGTGCGTCTTCCAAAGCGAGCATCATTTCTTTGACCGTGAGGGGTCTGAAAGCATTGCGAACTTCTGGCCGGGTGATGGTTATTTTGGCTATGCCATGCCATTTTTTATAGCGGATATCGGTGAATTTTTGAGGCTGAATTTGCCATTCGATGGTCTCTGGGAGAGTCATGTCTGAGCGGGCATCGTCGTATATTGTGGTTTTTTCTGTAATCATGAATTATCACCCTTATCGTGAGAATGTTTTTTAGATACACTGCGTATCGAGGATATTGAAAGTGAAATAATATCACCTTATGTCCGGTATCGTAAAAGTACGTTTTTGAAGTCCCAGCAAGGGCCCGCCCCCAACCCTTCCCGGGAGGGGTTCTCGTTTTCCCAGAAACTTTGAGGATTAAGTTGTAGCGGGCATCTAACTTCTTTCTAGGATTTAAAGGATGAGCGACGCAGTCGCGAATCCTTTAAAAAAAACACACACGGGGCTATCGCCCCAAATAAAAACATAAGGAGCACACAATGACTTGGGATGACTTACTCGCCTGTTTACGGCAACCAGAATCTATGGAACTGCGTTTTTTTAAAAAAGACCCAGACCCAGAGTCGCTCTGCATTGTCATGGCGGCCATGGCCAATGCCGACGGTGGCACCATTATCGTGGGGATTGACCACAAAAATTTACATTTTTTTGGCAGTCTCATGACCGATGACGCTTTGAAAGCCGTGGTAAGACAGCACTGTAGGGCTCAATTTAGAATCACAACGAGTATTATTCCACGTGGTGGCAAGTCCATTGCGAGCATACAGGTTCACGAATCTACCCAAAAACCTGTTTTCTTTGACGATTCGTGCTACGTCTACATGGGAGAAGGTTCTCGCTTTTTTATTGCACAAGATCCCTTTGCCGTCTTATCGATAGATCCGTCGGATACGGTGTCTGTCCCTGTCATGGTCGCGGATCCCATTGTGGGGGCTTCGGATACACGGCCAGAGCGTGTTCCTGAGCTCGTCGCCTCAGAACAGGCTTCTCGCCATATTGAGATCGGTACATCCATACAAACCCCGCTGTTTGAGACCTTAAACGAGAGGCAACGACAGGCGGTTGTGTTTATGCAAAACAATCCGGCTATTCGTAACCAAGTCTATAGGGAAATGTTTGGTATTTCGCATAAGACAGCGCATATCGAATTAACAGAATTGGTGAATAGCGGTGTTTTTGTTCAAGCGGGTGCAGGACGTAGTACGCATTATGTGTTGGCGACTTATACCCATTCCAAAACACACTCCCCGATGCGGGGATCGGTTCCTCAAGGATGAGATTCCAATGACGCCTATCCAGAGTAACTGGGCTATACCCATTCCAAAATGAAACCGGGACCGGATGCCTTTCCAATTACCCTACGTCAAAACGGCATCCCAATTCTTCACAACAGGATCATACCCTTTACGTTTGAGCATATCCTGAATCAGGGGGAGTGGGCGGTGGTCGGCGATGTCGAACTGGGATTCGCTGTCCATGCCAGAATAGCCACCTGGCGCGGTGTTCGATTCGGCGGACATTTGGGTGATCCCGAGGCCCACGAGATTGTCTCTCAGGGTGGCGCATTCCCGAGTAGACAATGAAATTCCCAAATCTGGAAAACAGAGTCGAAAGGCACAGATGAGCTGAACGAGATCCTGATCTCTCACGTCGTAGGCCGGGTTGTATTCTCCGAACATCTCTTGGATACGGGGAAACGAGATCATGTACTGGGATTGCCAATACTTCTTTTTCATATAATCAAGATGTGCAGACAGGGCCAATGCTTCGTAACGCCAGGCGTAAAGTCCGAGGAGTGCGCCGATATTGATTTTATGAAAGCCAGCTTTGGCCCCATCTTCTAGGGCTTGCAGGCGTTTTGAAAAATGCTTTTTTTTACCTGCCAAGTGGTGTTTTTGGTAAGACTCTGGGTGGTAGGTTTCCTGATAGAGTGTGAGGCCATCGGCACCGGCTGCAATTACTTTGCGATAATCCGTTTCTGAAAGGGGTTGTACTTCGATGCCGATAGAGGCAAACATCGGGCGCAGTAGCCCAATGGCATGCACGATATAATCGACACCGACTTTGTCTTCGGCCTCACCGGTGAGGAGGAGGAGGTGTTGGAATCCTTTTTTTGCCAGCAGTTGTCCCTCGGCCACAATCTCTTTGTCTGAGAGAATCACCCGTGGATATTTGTGTTCAACACTAAAGCCGCAATAGGTGCATTTGTTGTAACAGAGATTGGACAGATACATGGGAATAAACAATTGCATCGCTTTCCCAAACCGTTGGTGGGTGAGTTGTTGTGCACGTTGGGCCATGGGTTCGATATAGTGCGCGGCGGCTGGTGAAATGAGCGTGTGAAAGTCGTGACTATCGAGGATGCTTTTTCGCAAGGTGGCGGCAACGTCTTGGTCTTGTATCTGATCAAGCGCGGTGTATTGGGCGGCTAGATCTAGAGATGGGAGTCGTGCATCAAACACGCAAAAACCCCGTGAGCGGTGAGGATGCGTTTGCAGTGGAAGAAACGCCGCCCAGTCCTGCGAGATAGGCCATGCGACCCGTTTGTATCGCGAGCGCAAAGGCTTTGGCCATGTGAACGGGATGCTTGGCGGCGGCGATGGCGGTGTTGACCAGGATAGCGTCTGCGCCCAGTTCCATCGCCTCACATGCATGCGAGGGTGCGCCGATTCCCGCATCTACAATGACGGGAATGGAAGATTGTTCGATAATGAGCCGTAAAAAAGCCCTTGTTTCCAGCCCCATGTTAGTCCCAATTGGGGATCCCAATGGCATGACGCTAACGCAGCCGACGTCTTCCAGTCGCTTGGCCAGAATGGGGTCTGCATGAATATAGGGCATCACTTTAAAACCTTTTTTGACCAATATTTCGGCGGCTTTGAGTGTTTCGATGGGGTCTGGCATGAGATGGTTGGGTTCTGGGGATATTTCCAGTTTGACCCAGTCGGATACGCCGGAGAAACGGGCAATTTCGGCGAGGCGTATGGCTTCTTCAGCGGTGCGTGCCCCGGAGGTGTTGGGTAAGAAAAGGAAGTTTTCTGGCGAAATGATACGAATAAAGGGGTCTTGTTCTGCTTCGATATCTATCCGCCTAATGGCGACGGTGACAATGTCGCAACCGGCAGCATCGAGGACATGTTTGAGAATTTCTGGGGATGCAAATTTCCCCGTTCCCATGATGAGGCGAGAGCCAAATTCTTGGCCACCGAGATGAAAGCGTTCTGTTTCCATAGGCGGGTACTATAGCATGCGGGGGATTGTGAGGCGAAGCCCCAAGTGGCGCTGTCTCGAAACCGTTGCTGACCCTTGTCTTGAACCAGGATATACCCTTTCCAAAATAGCGATGTGGCCCCGTGCGCGGTCGCAGCGCCTCTTGAGAGGCGGCTCCCCGCCTGGACGTGGCGCAGCCAGATCCAGGCTCAGCCGGAGGGGCCTTTCCCTATTTTCGCTTTGTTTTGCTACAGAGCCGTCTAACTGAAAGACAGGATATCGAAAGGCCTCTCCCTTTTGGATATCCCTCTGTTTTGATGGGTTGCTCTTTGATAGTCATGAGGGCTAGAATTGGCCGCCTATGATTTTGTCAGATATTACGCTCCAACACATGTTAGATACCGATGAAATACAGGTGACACCTTTGTCGGAACATGCCATTCAGCCAGGTTCTATCGACTGTCGTTTGGGGAATCACTATTTGCGCTCTGTATCAGAGACTCAAATATCGATGGATATGCCCCCCCAATATGAAGAAATTGTTGCAGACAAAGTCATTATTCCGCCGCATACCTTTTTGTTGGCCACCACCATGGAGACCATTCGTCTCCCTGCCTACCTCTCAGCGTTTGTGGAAGGGCGTAGTTCCATTGGTCGGATAGGATTGTTTATCCAAAATGCAGGCTGGGTGGACGCAGGTTTCGAAGGGAAAATCACGCTAGAACTCTATAATGCCAACTCTGTACCCATTGAACTGACGGCTGGGCGGCGTATTTGTCAGCTTGTTTTTTGCCGTATGGATCAGGCGGCTGCTGTGCCATACAATGGGAAATATCAAGGCCAGAACAGATCTGAAGGCAGCCGTATCTATCAGGATCTAGAGCGTTTATGATACGGCTCAAAAAGCCGTGTCCTCGCTGTAGTAATCTCTCTGTTGTTGTGCATCGTAATGGGTTGTCATGCGAGTCTTGTGACTTTAAAGTGTCTTATTGCTGTCCTATCTGTGATGCAAATTTGAGCCAGGCGTCTTTTTCGGAGGGGTCGGACCCTCAGTATACATGTGAGACATGTCGTAATACGGTTTCTTTGGCCAAAATCGCTTATATTATTGACAATGGCATGCACTTGGATTGCACCTCCCGATGCCCTTATTGTAATGGGCCTACCTTGCACCGTCAGTCTATGAATATGGGAAATCGCTGCTTCTTTTTCCCCCGTTGTTCTGGTCCTGTGGATCTTTTTGGCGGAAAAACCGAACGTAGCTTTGTCTTTTTAGACTTTGAGACTACCGGACTGGACGCAGGGCGCGATGCGATTATTGAAATTGGCGCACTCAAATTGGATGGGGAAGGTCTCGAACATGTCTATCAAAGCTTTGTCAAACCGCCAGTCGCTATCTCTGCCAAAATCACACATATCACAGGTATTACAGATGAAATGGTGGCCCATGCGCCGACCATTGCAGAAAGTATTCACAAACTGGTGGCCTTTCTGGGGGATGCCACATTGGTAATTCACAATGCTGATTTTGACATGATGTGGTTGGGAACGGCGCTGTTGCAGCATTCTATTGTGTTTCCCGATAGGCCTGTCATTTGTACCTTGAAATGGGCCCGACAAAATCAAGAAACCCAATGTTCTTTGGGTGCTTTGAGTAAGAAGTACAAAATTGGTCATCAAAATGCCCACCGTGCCTTGGCCGATGCGGCAGCTACCAAGGAATTGTTTTTTATTTTTGACCAGCTTAAAAAAGACCAAAGACCGGAATTGGCGGTCTCTGACTATATGGGCAAATGTCAGCAGATAATGGCGAGATATGGTCTCGTACCGATTTCGTAACATGTCGTTGTCAAATCCAAAAATCAAGGAGTTCCTATGAAGAAAATTTTTAATATCCTCGTTGTCATTGCTTCTCTGGGCTATTTTGTGGATATCTATGACCTGGTGTTGTTTAGCATCTTGCGTGTTCCCAGTTTGAAGAGTTTGGGCTTGGGATCTGAGGCGATTTTTACAGACGGCATGATGTTACTCAATATTCAGATGTTGGGCATGTTGATTGGTGGCATTTTTTGGGGTGTTTTGGGAGATAGAAAAGGCCGTCTTTCGGTTCTTTTTGGGTCTATTTTGATGTATTCGATAGCCAATCTGGCCAATGCCTTTGTCCACAGTGTTGAGGCCTATGCATTTTGGCGGTTCATTGCAGGGATAGGATTGGCTGGCGAGCTGGGTGCGGGTATTACGCTAGTAGCAGAAACCTTGCCAAAGGATAAACGGGGTTGGGGGACGATGATCGTGGCGTCTTTTGGTATTTGCGGGGCCTTGTTGGCAGGGTTTGTTGCGGATATTTTTGACTGGCGTACGGCCTACGTGATTGGTGGTTTGCTGGGATTTGCCTTGCTGTTTTTACGGATAGGGGCGTATGAGTCGGGGATCTATAAGGACATGACGCCAACCGTGTCTCGGGGCAATTTTTTCGCTTTGTTTTCGTCTCGAAACCGTTTTTCACGTTACATCAAATGTATTCTAATCGGACTACCCACGTGGTATGTCATTGGTATTTTGATCACATTTTCACCAGAATTTGCCAAACTTTTGGGCGTTAAAGGAGAAATTAGCGCCGGGACGGGGATCATGATGGCCTATGGGGGGCTGGTGGTTGGGGATGTCTTTAGTGGGACCTTGAGTCAGTTTTGGCGTTCCCGCCGCAAGGTGGTATTTCTGTTTCTGTTGCTCACTATCGTGGCTATTTCGGGGTATTTCATGGCTTGGGGCGTCAGTGTTGGCCAGTTCTATGCTATTTGTTTTGGTTTGGGGATTTCGGTTGGGTACTGGGCTATTTTTGTGACCATTGCGGCAGAGCAATTTGGGACGAACCTGCGGTCTACTGTTGCCACAACGGTGCCAAACTTCATTCGGGGCTCTGTCATTCCCTTGACGCTTGGGTTTGTTTTTCTGAAAAACACATTGGGTATGTTGGGGAGCGCTTTGGTTGTGGGTGCCATTTGTATGGGAGTGGCGCTCATCGCCCTTTACTTTATGGAAGAGACCTTTTCAAAAGATATGGACTATATCGAGACGATTTGAAATGCTAAACAACATTTATGCGGACATTAAAAAATATCTTCTGGACCAAGGGTTTAAAGTCAATCCTGCACGAGAGATCCATTATGGCCTTCAATTCATGGTTTTTTCAGACTTGGAAAGTGGCATTGTTCGATTGTTTAATGGCAAAAAAGGACTTCGTGTAGACCTTTCTCAGGTCAAGGATGAGACCTTGCAACGTCAGCTAAAAATAGGGCTCGAGGTATTTCTCAGTGAAAAAGACAGCCTGATCAAACTCAAAGAACAGGCCCGGGAATCGCAAAAAACAGGGGACCGTTTTGCCAAAGAGTCGTTATCAGATCCCGACGTCCTGATCGGTGTGGATGAGTCTGGAAAGGGGGACTACTTTGGCCCTTTGGTGATCGCTGGCGTCTATGTCGATGCGGCTTTATCCAAAACCTTAAAAGCCATGGGTGTTGCAGATTCCAAACTATTGTCTGACGCGGTGATGCGAGAAATGGCACCCAAGATTCGTGAACTATGCCCACATTCCGTGGTGATATTAAATAACCCAACCTACAATGATATTTACCAGAAAATTCAAAACTTGAATGTGGTGTTGGCGTGGGGGCATGCCCGCGTGATCGAAAATGTCCTGGAGCAAGTCCCCACATGCGCCCATGCCTTGTCCGATAAATTTGGGCCGGATCATTTGATTCGCGATGCCCTTCGAAAAAAAGAAATTAAGATCACATTGTTTCAACGCACCAAAGCCGAATCAAATGTTGCCGTTGCTGCCGCCTCAGTTCTGGCGAGAGATATGTTTTTGGAGTATATTGATACCCTTGAAAAGCGCTACGATCACCCCTTCCCCAAAGGATGCTCGGATGCGGTCTTGAAAACTGCCGCCCGTTTTTTGAAAAAAAATGGGCGTACTGAGCTGGGTGAAGTAGCAAAATTACACTTTAAAGTCACCCAACAAATAGAGAAACTGATCGGACTATGAGGAGCCATTATGAAACCGACACAACAATTGAATATTAGAGAAATTCGACCTTTGGTCTCGCCCAAAAAACTGCTCGAAGATCTGCCCATGTGGCCAACGTCCAATGAAACCGTCGTGGATAGTCGGGAGGTCATTGCCCGTATTTTGAGCAAAGAAGACAAGCGACTCTTGGTCGTTGTCGGACCTTGCTCTATCTATGACCCCAAAGCCGCCTTGGAATACGCACAAAAGCTGGCGCTTTTGCGAAATGAGTTTTCAGATGTTCTCTATATCGTCATGCGGGCCTATTTTGAAAAGCCCCGTACGACGGTGGGGTGGAAAGGCTATTTGAATGATCCCTTGCTCAGTGGCAAAGGGGATATAGAAAAAGGGCTCTATTTGGGCCGTGAGTTGTTGCTCAAAATCACGGAAATGGGCATGCCCATCGCGACCGAAATGTTGGATCCCATTGTGCCACAGTATTTGGCCGATTTGGTGAGTTGGGCGTCTATTGGGGCGAGGACCACAGAGTCTCAAACCCACCGTGAAATGGCCAGTGGCTTGTCTATGCCTGTGGGTTTCAAAAACAGTACAGAAGGCAATCTTGATGTGGCCATTAATGCGATGGAAGCTTCCCGTCATCCCCATGACTTTGTGGGGATTAATGAAGATGGCCAAACGGCTATTATTAAAACCAAAGGAAATCCATGGGGCCATGTCATTTTACGTGGTGGAAAAATACCCAACTATGACTCGGAGACCATGGCCTATGCCGATGCCCAATTGCGGGCAGCGGGATTTGAACCTGGTATTTTGGTAGACTGCAGCCACGGAAATAGCGCAAAAAAACATGAAAACCAGGCAACTGTTGCCCGCGCGGTCTTGGACTTGATTCCCCGTTTTCCGTCGATTATTGGAATTATGTTGGAGAGCAATCTCTTCGAAGGCAATCAGAAGATCCCAGCCAATGTCGATCAACTTAAATACGGGGTTTCTATTACAGATGCATGTATAGGTTGGGAGACAACCGAGTCTCTTTTGAGAGAAGCCGCAGCCAGATTAAGAGCCCAATCTAGGGATGTGTGATACACGGAACCCGTTTGCTTTCAATTTTATACCTTTTTTTCTGGGATTCAAACTCAAAACAAGGTTTCTTTAAGCTATAAGCTTAAAAAAACCTTGGCCTTGGCCAACGTTTCTTCCCATTCAGCGCTTGGATCGGAATCGGCGGTTATACCAGCGCCTGTATGGTAGTGAAGACTATTCCCTTCTTGGTAACAGGTGCGAATCGCGATATTGGTATTCACTTCTCCGCTCAAGCCCCAATACCCAATACTGCCCGTGTAGACATGCCGGGGTACGGTTTCTATTGCGGCGATGAGCTCGCGTACGCGGCGTTTTGGTGCGCCTGTGATAGAGCCGCCTGGAAATAGTGCGTTGAGGAGACTTTCTGATGAAACACTGGGTCTCAGAGTCCCCGTGACAGTCCCTATCAAATGATGCACATGGGCAAAGCTGTGGAGGGCTTTTTGGACAGGGACGCTGACGCTGCCGATCTCACAGCATTGGCCGATATCATTGCGGAGTAGGTCGACGATCATCATGAGCTCGGCATCATTTTTGGGACAGCTCAAAAGTGCGTCTGCGAGTCTTTGGTCTTCTGTTGGATTGGCGCTTCGTCTCGCGGTGCCTTTGATAGGGGATGTGCGGATATGTCCTTGCTGGACCTGGAAGAACTGCTCAGGTGAAAAGCTAAGGATGTGGCCGTATAGGGTTTTAATCAAAGCGCCAAAGGGCTGGGGGTCTTTTTGCCGCATATCTTCGTAAAGAGAAATGGGATCCCCACTAAAGCGCCTTGAAATACGGTGAGAAAGATTGATCTGGTAACAATCTCCTTCGTGGATATGATGTTGGCCTTGTCGTACGGCGGATTCGAATTCGTGTTGTGTCATAGACCATTTTACTGGGCCAACCCGGTAGGGCTTTGGGGTCGGCTCTTCGATAGCCTCAGTACGCCACCGTTTGAATGCCAGCTTTTTTCCAGGGGTGATTTCGTAGTGCATGGCGGTATTTGTGAGGTGGTCGATGACGATACAGTTTGAAAACCATCCTAACCATAGGCTGGGCAGCGTTTCGTGAGTGGTTTGGATATCATCGCATGCATTGTAGCCAATATATCCCATGGGTCCGCCGAAAAAGGGGGGCTCTGTCTGTTTCCACATGGAGATGATGGGGTCCGATTTTTCGTCTGGATAGTGAATGACATAGGGCTTGGGAGTCAGAAAAGCATTTATCTTTTTTAAGCGTGTCGCCTTATCAATAGCCCCATGGGCTGTGTTTTGTAGGACCAATATCTCTGTGGGGGCGTACCCCAAAAAAGAATACCGCTGCCCATTGGCCAGACTGCTACTGTCCAAAAAAACAGCCTGCGACATCTGCCGCAGGCAATGCATCATCAGTGGGGTATCTGCCTGTATGGGAGTTGCGCTGATAGACAGGGCCATGCGGGGCTATGTGTCGAGTTTGAGAACAGACAAAAAGGCTTCTTTCGGCACCTGAACTGAGCCAATGCTCTTCATTTTCTTTTTGCCTTCTTTTTGTTTCTCTAACAGTTTTCGTTTTCGGCTGATGTCGCCCCCATAACATTTGGCCGTGACGTTTTTGCGCATGGCAGAGAGGCCTTCTCTAGCAATGATTTTGCCGCCGATAGCCCCTTGTATAATGACCTCGTACATTTGTCTCGGGATCATTTCTTTGAGTTTGGCGGCCATTTTTTTTGCGGTAGGCGCTGCTTTGCTAGTATGGCAAATAAAGGACAAGGCATCCACATGTTCACCATTAATCTGCATGTCTACTTTGACCAACCGGGATGCACGATAGCCTTCTAGATTGTAGTCCATACTGGCATAACCACGTGTGCGACTTTTGAGCTTGTCAAAAAAGTTCGAAATAATTTCATTGAGGGGAATAGAAAAGGTAATGACCTGGCGTTCAGCATCGAGAAAATCTGCTTTTTTGTATTCGCCACGGTGGTCCTGAGCGAGTTCCATGACGGTACCCAGATAGGTACTTGGGGTGATGACACTCAGTGTCATATAGGGCTCTTCCATCATTTCTATTTGAACGGGATCCGGGAATTGGCTGGGATTTTCGATAAAAAGTATCTCATTGCGGGTGGTGGTGATGCGATAGGTGACGTTTGGTGCTGTGGCGACGAGCTCGATATTATACTCACGCTCAATACGCTCTTGGATGATTTCCATATGGAGTAGGCCCAAAAATCCGCAACGAAATCCAAATCCCAAAGCTTGCGAGGATTCCACCTCAAAGTGAAGTGCAGCATCGTTGAGCTTGAGCTTTTCCAATGCATCACGCAGGTCTGGGTACTGGTCGGTGTCCACGGGATAAAATCCGCAGAAGACCATAGGTTTGGCCTCTGCATAGCCCATCAAGGCTTCTTTGGCGGGACGTTTCGGGTCTGTGAGTGTGTCGCCGACATGGGCATCGATTACGTTTTTGATATTGGAAATGATATAGCCAACTTCGCCTGCCCCCAACAGCTCGGTGCTGGTCATTTTTGGTGTGAAGTAGCCTACATCTAAAACTTCAAACACCTTGTCACTGGACATCATTTGTATTTTTTGGCCTTTTTGCAAAGTTCCATTTTTGACCCTTACATAGACGATAACGCCCTTGTATGAATCGTAGTGGGCGTCAAAAATAAGGGCTTGAAGGGGTGCCTCATGACTGCCTTTTGGCGCTGGGACCATGCGGATAATGGCTTCTAAAATATCCTGGACCCCGATTCCCGATTTACCGCTGGCGAGGATGCAGTCTTTAGGGGAGAGCCCGAGACTGTGTTCGATGTCTTTACTGATACGGTCTGGATCTGCAGAAGGAAGGTCGATTTTATTAATGACGGGGACAATTTCGAGATCATGTTCCAATGCCAAATAGAAGTTTGCCATCGTTTGAGCTTCTATACCCTGGGTTGAATCGACCAGCAGTAGGGCACCCTCACATGCGGCGAGTGATCGACTCACTTCGTAGCTGAAGTCAACGTGTCCCGGGGTGTCGATGAGATTGAATGTATAAACCTGCCCATCTTTAGCCGGGTAGTGCATACGGACAGCCTGCATTTTGATAGTAATGCCACGTTCTCTTTCGAGATCCATGGTGTCGAGGAGTTGGGATTTCATTTCGCGCATGGCGACAGTTTGTGTGAATTCAATGAGTCGGTCGGCGAGTGTGGATTTTCCGTGGTCGATATGGGCAATGATACAGAAGTTTCGGATGTTTTTCATAGACGGGGGACTATAGCACATGCAGGGAATTCTGCGAAGGGCGGCCCCGCAACCTAACGACAAAGGCCTCCGGTCCCAGTTTTATTCCAGATGACTATTCCAGTTTCTGGATAGGAATAATTTAAATCACATCTTTGAGGAACAGATCCCCTCATCGGGGATTGTATTTTGAGATGGGTATACTTCCTAATTTAGGAGGCTTCCTAATATAGCTGTCTGCGTTATAATGCTCCGGAAAAAACCTCTCAAGGAGTACTACCTATGTTAACTGTTTACTACGACAAAGATGCAAATCTTGATTTACTCAAATCCCGACGCATTGCGATCCTTGGCTATGGTAGTCAAGGCCATGCCCATGCCCTCAACCTCAAAGACAGTGGCCTAACCGATATTGTCATCGGTCTAAACGCCGGATCACCTAGTGCAGAACGTGCCCAAAAAGCAGGTTTTGAAGTGGCTATCCCTACAGAAGCCGTAAAAAAGGCGGATATCGTCATGGTTTTGGTGCCAGACGAATACCAAGCAGACCTCTATATCACGATTGAAAAGAATATTAAACAAGGTGCGGCATTGGCCTTTGCCCATGGCTTGAATGTTCACTTTAATCTGATCACGCCCCGCAGCGACCTTGATGTTTTTATGACCGCCCCAAAAGGACCTGGACATACTGTTCGTAGCGAGTATTTGAAAGGGGCTGGCGTTCCTTGTCTTATTGCTATTGCGCAAAATGCCTCTGGAAAAGCGAAAGACTTGGCATTGGCATGGGCATCCGGTGTCGGTGGGGGACGGTCTGGCATTATCGAAACAACCTTTAAAGACGAATGCGAAACAGACTTGTTTGGGGAGCAAGCGGTTCTGTGTGGTGGTATTTCGGCCTTGATCCAAGCTGGGTTTGAGACTTTGGTAGAAGCCGGATACCCGCCTGAAATGGCCTATTTTGAATGCCTGCATGAAACAAAGCTCATCGTGGACTTGATCTACGAAGGGGGTATGTCAACCATGCGCTACTCTATTTCCAATACCGCTGAATTTGGAGACTATCGTACGGGTCCAGAGATTATTACCGCAGATACAAAAGCGGCCATGAAAAAAGCCCTTGAGCGTATTCAGTCTGGTGAATTTACCCGTGAATTTATCGCAGATAGCAAAAATGGTGCTGCGAAGCTCAAAGCCTGGCGCGCTGCAGGTGCTGCCCATCCTATTGAGGCCACTGGGGAGCACTTGCGCAGCCTTATGCCTTGGATTCGTAAAAACAAATTGGTTAAAGAAGAACAGGCTGTCCGCTAACCCTACATGTCTAAGATAGGATTGGTTTTAACTGGGGGTGGGGCAAGAGGGGCCTATCAAGCAGGGGTCTTGCAGGGGATTGCCCAAATTGCCGATGATATGGGGATTGCCCGCCCATTTTCTGTTATTACAGGAAACTCTTCGGGCGCCCTCAATGCCGCCTATATGGCGGCATACTCGGACCGTTTGCGTCGTGCCTCAAACCGTTTGCGTCGCATGTGGGACAATCTGAGCACCGATCAGATTTTTCATGTGGATGCGTTTTCGATGACCAAAATGGGATTTCGCTGGATATGGGAACTGACCACCGGGGGGTTGGATCAAGAAAAACGGGTGCGGGCCTTGTTTGATACGTCCCCGCTACGCCACTTGATCGCAGAACATTTACCTGTTGAGCGTATTTGGCAAAATATTTTTGACCATTCTTTGGATGCATTGGCCATTACAGCGGTGAATTACAGCACCGGGGGTAGCCGGACATTTTTTCAGAGCAGTGATGTGCATGAAGAGTGGCACCGTAGTCGCCGTGATAGCGAACGCACGCAGCTGACAGCGGATCATATTATGGCATCAACCGCTATTCCCCTTCTTTTTCCGCCCATTAAAATAGGGGGCCATTATTATGGGGACGGGAGTTTGCGTAACTATACCCCGATGAGCCCTGCGATAAAATTGGGTGCAGATAAACTTTTGGTCATTGGAGTACGATGCAAAGATAACGATTTAAAAAGTACACCGATGAAATCCCCGAGCTTGGCCAGGATTCTCAGTGTTATTTTAAATTTTGTTCTTTTGGATGCTATCGATTTAGACTATGAATCCTTAACCAAACTTAACAATACGTTGATGGCCATCCCTGATCCCTTTCAGACGGATGTTAAGCCCATCGGTGTTTGTATGATTCGCCCGACGCAGGATATTGGGGATATTGCGGCAGAAGAGGCCCATCACATGCCCAAGTTGTTGCGGCATTTGGTGCGTGGTTTGGGTAGTAATGAGGAGGCCTCGGATTTGATTAGCTATTTGCTCTTTGAGGCGGCCTTTACACAGCGATTGACCCAGTTGGGCTACGACGACGCGATCAACCAGTATCAGCAAGATATTCGGGCTTTTTTTCTGTCTTGAGAGCGCGCCCCATAGGGGCTTTTCCCTCAATCAGTTTAATCTATCCCATCCCAAAATGAAACCGGGAGCGGAGGCCTTTCCAAATCGCTCTGGTCACATATAAGAATATGCTCCCGTCACGATTTGAAACCTGTATTCTATTTTGGAACGGGTATATCTGATACATATCTCAAAAAATGGATACAATTCTATGCGCGAAAGCATGCGACCTATATCTACAAATTTACCTGGATTTTAACTTTACTATATTTATGGACATGGATGACCTGGCGCGGGTCATGCCACTGTCTCACAGAGAGGTGATGCACTGTGTGGGCTTCCCAACTTCCCCCCGATCTTCGACTCGTCCGATCTGACG
>CANNCG010000015.1 GCA_947502965.1 bacterium
TTTAAAATAGATGTTTTTGAGAGAGATTCCCTGCTTCACAATACACAGTCCTGGCCAATTGAATTCTTTACTTGAAATTACCCCTTGACAAGGGGTCTCGATATTCCTGTTTTTTAGAAAAAAAAATGGGGGGGGGGCTAGATAGTTACGATTTTAGAAAGTTCGTGCTTCCCTTTTACTTGTTCTGTAAGGTGATAATCGTAAAAAGCCATTTGTTCACTCCTTGTTAATTTCATCTCTCTACTTTACCAAAGTTTGAGCGTGAAAAACATGCCGAACTTGTCTTTTTGGTGATTTTTATTTTGCAAAAAAAACCGACTACCACCGCTGTATCCAACTATACCTAGCGCCCACGAGGGTATCTACAACATCCCCTTACACGATAGGATGTTCAAAACAGAAAAATGACGTTTTAGGCCTGAAAAATAGTCCCAAATCACCTTTTTGAATTTTTGTGCCTAATTCTTTCGTTTCGCGACAGCGCCGTAATGCCTGATGGGGTTTAGAACAGGGTGACCTACGGTGTCGTGCCATGCGTTGGTTTTTCCCCAGCCCATCAAAAAACACCCTCTACTTGTTCCTTTTCCAGTGAAACAGGTACTATTGCAATCTATGCTCATACCCCCCTACCGCAGGATACTCAACTTTATGAAAAAACACCGATGGATTCCCATACTGCTCATTGTCTTTTTTGTGTCGATTTCTTTTTTTGTGATGGCACGTGAACCCAATAAAGAGGCCGTTTTGTCTGCCATTGTATTGCGTCATTTGGAAGGCAGTCATTATCAGCCCATGGCGGTAGACGATGCCCTGGCGACCCGTATTTTTGATTTGTATCTAAAGCATTTGGATCCCTCCAAACAGTTTTTGTTGGCGTCGGATGTGGCGCTTCTGAAACAGTATGAAACGGTGATTGACGATGAGCTGAAATATGGTCAGAGCACCCTCCTTAATGTGTCTTCTAAGATTATTCAACAACGTATCGAAGAATTGCAGTTGTTCTATAAATTGGTTTTGGCAGAGCCCTTCTTGTTTCAAGAGGAACTCACGATAGAAACGGACCCTAAAAAAAGAGACTACCCTGCGGGTAAAGATCTTTGGCGGCAACAATGGGTGCGCTATCTGCAGCAGCAGGTCCTGACCGGATACCTTCTGGCGGTAGATAATTTGCCACCTACGGCCTCTGCGCGTGCCTTGGCCATGCAGGGCGAAATTGACCCTGTTCTGGAAAAAGAAGCCCGTCTGAAGGTTGAGAAAACGTTTGGGGGCATGCTAGACCGCAAGCTCAAAGAGACCCGAGACGAAAAATTCAGTATGTTTCTCGATACGGTTGCGGCGGCCTTTGATCCCCATACGTCGTATTTAGCGCCCCAAGCAAAGGAAGACTTTGATATTGGGATTACAGGGACCCTTGAAGGTATCGGGGCCCTCTTGAAAGAAGAGGATGGGATGATCAAGGTGACGCGGATTGTGCCTGGCTCTGCCTCTGCGGGGCAAAAGCAGTTGAAGGCAGAAGACACGATTATCAAAGTGGGACAGGGGACTCAAGAGCCGGTGGATATCGTGGGATACCGTGTGCAGGACGCGGTGCGTCTCATCCGTGGCAAAAAAGGAACAGAAGTCCGCCTCACGGTGCGTCGTCCTGAAGGCCAGATCGTTGTCATTCCTATTGTGCGCGACGTGGTTGTGATTGAGGAATCTTATTCAAAATCTGCGGTGATTCAAACCGATCAGGAAGAGCGCTTTGGGTATATTTATTTGCCGAGTTTTTACAGAGACTTTTCAAATTCAAAAGCCCGAAATGCCAGCGATGATTTGCGTGCCGAAATAAGGCGCTTACGGCAAAAAAATGTCCAAGGGATTATCTTGGATTTGCGCAACAATGGGGGTGGGGCCTTGGATGATGCTGTCAATATTTCGGGCTTGTTTATTGACTATGGGCCGGTAGTCCAAGTCAAAGACCGTTTTGAAAAAAGTAGTGTCAAATACGATAACGATCCCACCATTCAATACCAAGGGCCGCTGATCATTGTGGTGAATGCCTATTCGGCGTCGGCCTCAGAAATTTTGGCTGCGGCGCTCCAGGATTATGGACGTGCGGTGATCGTGGGCAGCGGTCCCCATACCTATGGCAAAGGCACTGTTCAGATGGTGGCCAATTTGGAAAACATGCTCCTCGGGGGTGCCGAGTGGAATAAGCTGCGTTCCGAATTGGGGTCTTTGAAGTTAACCCATCAGAAATATTATAGAATCACAGGTGGGGCCACCCAATTTAAAGGGGTTGAACCGGATATCGTATTGCCTGATGTCAACAGTTATTTGGAATTGGGAGAGCAGTATTTGCCTTACGTTTTGCCTTGGACGACCACGTCGGGGCTGCAATACCAGCAGTGGCGTCATGCCTTGCCTTTGGATTATTTGCGTGAACGTAGCGAAGCTCGGGTGACCAAGGACCCTGTTTTTCAGGCCATTCTTGCGCAGGTTGAAATGCGGCGTTCCCAGAAAGATGCGTCTTGGCCGCTTCATTTGGCCCAAGCTTTTGCCATGCAGCAGGAGCGCAAAAAAGAATCAAATGACATCACGGGCTCTCTCAAAGAAACCACGATCTACCATGCGCTTTCGTCAGACGAAAGTAGGGTTTTGGAGCCTGAACGTGTCAAAGAATATGATGAGTGGCGGCAGCAGTTGCGCAAAGATCCAGCGTTGTTGGAAACCGTCTATATTATGAGAGACTTGGTAAAGGCGCCGTCCAAAGCACGATGATTGATACCCACGCCCATTTGTATCTATGTAAACCAGACGTTGCCACGTTGGTGGCCACGTCCCAATCCGAAGGTGTGGGCGCAATAGTCAATGTGGCCACAGATTTGCGCTCATCCGCGACGGTGCTGTATCAGGCGTCGCAGTTTCCCGGATATGTCTTTCCGACGGCAGGCATACATCCGTGCACCCCATTTGAGCCAGATGAAATTCCCCGTTTGCGGGCTTTTTTGGACACCTATCGTACGGCGATTGTGGCAATAGGTGAAATCGGATTGGACTTGTATCGTGTGAATCTGCCTTTGGTCGACCAGATCCTGCGCTTTGAGGCCCAATTGGCATTGGCCCGCGAGTATGACTTGCCGGTGATTATTCATTCCCGTCAATCGGATGCGGAGATGCTGTGCGTGGTTTTGCAGTATCCCGATGTGCGTAAAGTGTTTCACTGTTTTTCATCAGGACCTGCCTTTTTGGCCGAAGTACAGCATCCCAATGTCTATTTTAGTTTTACGGGGAATGTGACGTATGACAACCCGCATGGGGTGGCGGCCATGCAGCAGATGCGCTTGTCCCAGATCATGTTAGAGACGGATTGTCCCTATTTGACGCCGAAGTCTCAACGTGGACAAGAAAACCACCCCGGTAATATTCCTTTGATTGCAGCGGCGGTGGCCCAGCATTTGGGCCGGCCTTTGTCGGAGATTCAGAGCGAAACAACCGCAACCGCGCGTCGTTTTTTTGGTCTGCCATGTCCCCTGTAGGCGATTTGCACCTATTGCGCCGTTTTTCGTCTACGACGGAGGTGTTGTTACAGCTTTTGGACGCGGGATATCCCTTTCAAAAGGCGGTATTGGTTTTGGCCGATTGTGAAAAAGAGAGGTCCTATCGGGCGCGTTTGCTCAGAATGGGGGCGGATATGGATCAGGGGGGGTCGTTTCATGTGACCCTGCGACATATTTTGCCAGCGGCACTGACGCTGACGATTTGGGATGTGTCGCTGTTGCCAGATATGCGGGCTGTTTTGAAAAACATGGGAGACTACGTGTCTCAAAAAGAAAAGGCCTTGCGAACCCTGTTTAAGGCGTTGCTCTACCCCTTTTTTCTATTGGTTGGCTTGGCGATGGTGATGCTGCTGTTTGTGTTTCAGGTGGTGCCTGCCATGGGTGCTTTGGTCGAAGGGGCGCCCCCGTCTTTTCTCCTGTCTGCGGTTATGGGGCTGCAGCTGTGGGTACTGGCGCATATGGGGGGGGTGGTGATGGGGGTCTGTGGTGGGCTTCTGGTGTTTCTGGGGTGGCTGTGGACCCGTGGCTGGTCCCGTTTTTTGGCGCTCTGGTTTCGTCTCCGTGCGGCAGATGTGGCGTGGATTATGGGGCTTTTGTTGTTGAATGGGTTGTCTATGGAAGCGGCATTGAATGCATTGCTGGCCTCTTCCCCCGGAAAGGAAATCCGATGGGTGCATGCCGAAGTGATGCAGTCGGGGCAATTTTCGGCTGGGTTTATACGCTTTTTTCGTGTGACAGGTATTCAGGTGCAGTTGCTCACGGTGGCTGAGAAGTCGGGGACCCTGTCGGCCCGTTTGATCACGGTGGGCCAAGCCTTGTTGGTCGAAGATATGCAGCGACTTTCACGGTATATTGGGCTGGTTCAGCCTGTGCTTTTGCTCTTAGTGGGGGGGCTGGTTTGGCTGTTGATGCAGGTCGTGATGGCGCCCTTGTCCAGTATGATTCAGATGTTGTGAGGCGGGGGGCTGCATGAAAATAGGGAAATGGGGTTTGTTTAGAAACATAATCTCCATGTTAAAAATACCGCAATGGAGATCATTGTTAGTTGTTGTTGGACTTAATGTTTTATTGACATATCCCGTGTTTTTTACGGTGTATAAATGGTATCCCATCCAACAATTTCCGCAAGACGCGCAGACATATATAAGCCTCAGTCAAAATATGATCAGCTCCGAGGTTGTAGCCCCCTTTCGTCACCGAATTTTGACCCCACTAATGGCCAATCAACTGTCCGTACTTCCCGGTTGGAATACCCGAATTGCGAGCTATTTAGAGCCTCGCGTTCAGACGTTGTTTTTTTATTTTATGGGGATTAATTATTTTTGGATTTTGGCGACGTCAGCCCTTTTGTTTTATTGGTTTCGGCACTGCCTCTACCTGTCATCTGGTGTCTCTTATTTGGGTTCGGTTGCATTGATGTTGTCTTATCCCATGATGAGTAATGGGTATATTCCAATGATGGATGCAGGGGCTCATTTTTTTATCACCCTGCTACTGATTTTTTTTTACAAAAAGCAATGGAAATGGGCTGTTTTTTTTGGCATGCTCGGTGCCCTTCAAAAAGAAACGGTTATCGTGGTTGCAGGTATATGGGGGGGCTTATTGTATGCCACACGCGGACAGTGGCGTTTGTTTATTACAGGGATTTTGGTTTTGTTGCCAGGAATTGTTGTGTTTGAAGGGCTAATGTATGTGTTTCCTGCGGACTCTTGTTATCCGCCATTGTTGGGGGCACAACTTTTGGATTTTCCCGCACGGTTTATTTTGTATTTGTTTTCATCTGATATGCTTACTCAAGTTGTTTTTGCCAATATCGGACTGGTGCTAGGCGGAGTTGGTCATCTATGGTTGCGGGCACGTGCTGTTAAAATTCAATTTCCGATGGTGTGGTTACTCATATGGCCTGTTTTATTTGCGATATCGGTCATCTTGAATATTGGTCCCGGTAATGCGGGGCGAATTTGCGGATTTGGACTTCCGATTTATCTTGCGTATCAACTGACGGTGTTAGACGCCTGGTTACAGATTTATGGGACCCACTTTTTTGATCGGTTGCAAAGGCCTGTCTCTTGATAAATCCTCTGGTGGTTGATTTGGATCATACGCTGATTCGAACGGATTGTTTACATGAGGTGTTGGTCCTGTTTGTCTTTCGATATCCAACCGAACTATGGAAACTTCCTTTGTGGATTTTTAAGGGTAGACAGGTGTTTAAGGCCCGAGTGTTTGCGCGGGTCACTTTGGATATTTGGCATATACCGGTCAATGACGCGGTGGTGCGTCTTTGTGAAGCTGCGTATGTCCAAAATCGCCCTATTATTTTGGCTACTGCGACGCCCCATTCTGTCGCCGAAAAATTTAAGCAGCGGTTTGCGTGGATTTCGATGGTCATCGGTTCAACTGAAGCGGTTAATCTAACGGGGCCTCGTAAATTATCTGCTATTTTAGAGCAGGTTTCTTCAGGAGAATTTGATTTTATTTCAGATCACCCCCGGGATATTCCCGTTTGGCAAGCGGCTCGTCAAGGCTGGATAGTAGCCAATCGACGGCCACAATGGGCATCTCGTATCACGTGTCCGATTCAATTGCTCCCCACGCAACGGGGACATCGGACATGGTGGTCGTTGATCAGGTCGTATCAATGGGTGAAGAATTTGCTTTTATTTTTACCGATTATATTTGAACATCGCTTTACAGATTGGGCAATTTTTGGACTTGTTTTTGGCGGGGTTGTGGCATTTTCGGCGATAGCCTCTGCCATGTATGTTTTAAATGACCTTACGGATATTCATCATGATCGGCAACATTTGACCAAAGCCGCTCGGGCGTTAGCCTCAGGGGTGATATCGATTCCGTTTGCGGTTTCAGTAGGTATTTTGTTGTTGGGTATTGGATTTTTTATCGGGTTTGTTATTTCTCCCGTATTTGGGCTCATTTTAGGGAGCTATTGTGTCGCGAATTTGCTGTATTCTGGGTGGCTAAAACGGGTTCCGATTGTGGATATATTTATACTCAGTGGGTTTTATCTCATTCGGTTGATTTCGGGGACACTCATTGCAAATGTGGTGCTCTCCAATTGGCTTTTTGCTGTATCGTTTTTTCTCTTTCTTAGCCTTGGAACATTAAAACGATATTCTGAACTTTACAGGTTAAAGGCCCAATCGGGGACAATCCCAAAGGGTCGGGGATACCATGTGGATGATCTCCCTGTTTTAATGGTATTTGGTATGATTTTTGGTGTTTCGGCGACTTTGGTTCTTGGCATTTATTTGGATCAAATCAAAACGCAAGCCTTGTACGCGAATAGTACGGCATTGTGGGGTGTTATTGTGTTGGTCAATTTTTGGCTTATGCGCCTGTGGTTTAATGCCCATAGAGGTGTTTCAATTGAGGACCCTGTTAAATGGATCCTCAAAGACCGTGTGACAATTTTGATTATGGGGCTATGTGTGGCGCTCTTTTGGATTGCGTTGTAAAAGGAATATCATGTGGACATCTTGGGGTAAAATTCAACACATTGACTTGCCGAAAGTGCCATTTAGCCCCTCGGTATTGAACTCGTCAGGGGACCATCTTGCCATCGGAAATCTTCGGAGTTATGGAGATTCTTGTTTGATAAATCCTGGTACTGCAATATCGATGTTGAATTATGACTTTTTTTTAGAATGGAATTCTCAATCGGGTCGCTTGCGCGTGTGTGGTGGGGTATTATTGGCGGATATTTTACAGCGCTGTGTTCCTGATGGCTGGTTTTTACCGGTGGTGCCTGGAACCAAGTTTGTCACAGTGGGTGGGGCCATCGCAAATGATATCCACGGAAAAAATCAGCATAAGGTCGGTAATTTTGGTCACTTTGTACTTGAATTAGAGTTGCTTCGATCTGATGGGGAGGCTATAAAGTGTTCCCCAAATCAAAATGCGTCGTTGTTTTACGCCACGATTGGCGGTTTGGGGCTGACTGGAATTATTCTGAATGCCTGCGTTCAAATGATCCCCATTCGGAGCAGCATGATCGACACGGAGATTGTTCGGTTTAATGGCCTTCATGAATTTTTTGAGTTGAGCGCCAATTCATTGAATGACGATTATTCGGTGGCATGGATTGACTGTGTGACACAATCTCACGGGCGCGCTCAGGCGCGTGGGCATTATATTCGAGGTAGGCACGCGCAGTCAGGTACATTGGTGTCTCATTCAATAGGACATCGGCGCAATGTTCCGTTTGAGTTTCCTGGTTTTATGCTTAATCGCGCGACGATTGGGTTTTTTAACACGGTATATTACCATCGCCAATTTTTTAAAAAACGGTCGCTGACGCAGCATTATGATCCGTTTTTTTATCCTTTAGACAGCGTTTTAAACTGGAATCGTATTTATGGAAAACGGGGGTTATATCAATATCAATGTGTGATTCCTTTGGGAGGGCGTAAGGCTTTACAAGAGATATTGGATTGCATTTCCGTGTCGGGACAAGCGTCTTTTTTGTCGGTATTGAAGACCTTTGGTACGATTCCTTCCTTAGGGATGCTTTCCTTTCCTACCGAGGGCATTACGCTATGCTTGGATTTTGCAAATCGAGGTCAATCAACATTGGCCCTATTTGATAGGCTCGACGACATTCTTCGTCAGGTAGGTGGCCGGCTCTACCCGGCAAAAGATAGCCGTATGTCGTCTTTAGACTTTAAAACAGGATATCCGCAATGGCAGTCATTTTTGCAGTATAAAGACCCTAGTATTACGTCGTGTTTCTGGAAAAGGGTGATGGGATATACCCCTCCCAAAATGAAACCGGGACCGGATGCCTTTCCAAATCGCTCTGGTCACCTATGAGGAATAGGCTCCCGCCGCGATTTGAAATCCGAGTTTTATTTTGGAACGGGTATGAATTAAAATGATTGAGGGTGCTAATTATGATAAAAACCGTGGTGGTCATGGGGGCAACGTCTGCAATTGCAACGGCGATATTACGACAATTGGTTGGAGCGGATGCGTACCGCGTGGTTTTATTAGGAAGGCGTCCTGAACCATTACAGTTACTTAAGCAAGACTTGCTTATTCGCGGGGCAAAAATAGCCGAAATGATTGTTTCCGATATGGGGGATTCCCGTGGTGCGGGTTTAATCGTGCAAGAGGTGCTGTCTCATGTCACAACAATTGATATTTTATTGATTTCATATGGGGAATTAGGGCATATTGATGCGAGAACAAATGCAAGAGAAACAGATCGATTACTGCAGGTTAATTTCACCAGTACAGCGGCCTTGCTTTCGGGGTTTCTTCCTTTGTTTGAAAATCAAAGACATGGCCATATTGTTGTTATTTCTTCGGTTGCAGGAGATCGTGGGCGCCAATCTAACTATATTTATGGGGCAGCCAAAGGCGGCCTTTCTGTATTTTTAGAAGGCTTAAGGCATCATTGTTTTCGATTTGGGGTTCATGTGTTAACGGTTAAGCCAGGGTTTATTTCGACGCCAATGACGGCCCACTTGCCCAAAGGGGTGTTGTGGTCAACGCCAGAAGCGATCGCGCCATTGATTATCAATGCTATTTTTTCAAATCAATCTGAGATTTATGTGCCGGGATTTTGGAGATGGATCATGGGGGGGGTTCGATTACTTCCAGAATGGCTATTTCATCGGTCACGATTATGAAAGAGAGTGGCTTTAATCCCAGGGTGAGAGGGGGGTAGCGCCTCTCTGCCAACAGAGTCGTTTGCGTAGCTGTCCGCACTGGACTATAATCACCTGCTATTAAATTTGGTCTGTAGGAGAGGTCCCCACATGAAAATTTTGAATTCTAGCCGTGAGGGTAATGTTGTTCATTTAGAAATAGAAGCATCGCCAGAAGCGATTGAGAAACATGTTCAAAAGGCGTTTCGTACCTTGTCAAAAAATGTACGTATTCCTGGGTTTCGCAAGGGACATGTTACCCAATCGCTGTTTGAGAAACAATTTGGGCGCCATTCGTTGATCGAAGAGGCCTTAAACACATTGTTAAATGAGACGTATTCGGACGCGATTGATTTGCTGGATCTTCGTGTTGTGGATCGTCCCCAAAACATCAAGGTATCTGAGTATAAAGAAAACGAGCCTGTTGTGTTTGGCTGTGATGTGGATGTGATTCCTGCTGTGACCTTGGGGTCTTATGAAGAGCTTCAGATTTCGGTTTCTGAAGAGTCTATTACAGAAACGGCTGTGGATGCCCATATTGCCCAATTGTTGGACAACTATGCCACATTCGAAGCCGTTTCTCGTCCGGCAGAACAAGGGGATCGTCTGCGTTTGGAGGTACATGCGACGGTTTCGGAAGCGCCGGTTGCGGCATGGACCCGGTCTGCGGTCATTACGCTGGGGGAGGCCCATTTTGGAGAAGCCGTTGATCAGTCTTTGATCGGGGCTTCTGCCAGTGAAACCATTGTATGCGAAGATACCTTTCCTGAATCTCATGCGGTTGCGGCTGTTGCAGGTCAACCCGTTGCCTTTTCTATCGTGGTGCAAGAGGTTCAAATTCGTCAGATTCCTGTCTTGGAAGACGCCTTTGTACAGAAAATATCAGAGTCTCAGACCGTAGCGGACTTTCGCACAGACTTGCAACAAAGAATGACCAAGGAAGCGACGGAGAAAAATACGGAACGCCGTCAGGAAGCTTTGATCGAGGCCTTGCTCGCGACCACGCAAATAGATCTCCAAGAGGTGCTTATTACCCGTGAAATCGACCATATGGTGTCTGACTTTGAGACCCGTTTGAAGCGTATTCGGTATTCTTTTGAAAGTTACTTGGCTTCCTCTGGAAAAACCCGTGATGATATTCGTGAGGGATATAGAGAGAGTGCCGTCAGACGCTTGAAGGCAGATTTGGCATTGGAAGCTGTGGCCGATGCAGAAAATATTGTGATATCAGAAGACAGCATGCGTGCAGAAATTCGTTCCTGGGATTCGCCGGAGTTGCAATCTGATGTCGAGGTAGAGACTTATTTAAAGGAAATAGATCAGCGTGGATTTAAAGCGCTTTTAAAGCGGCGTAAAGCCTTAGAATCGTTGGAAGCAAAAGCCAGTATTCAACTGGAGTTGGTAGAGAAAGGGGTCTGATTATGCCTTTAGTGCCTATGGTTATTGAACAAACGGGACGCGGAGAGCGGTCCTTTGATATTTATTCTCGGTTGCTGAAAGAGCGTATTATTTTTCTTTCAGATGGGATTGACGATCATATTGCCAATTTGGTCATTGCACAGCTGTTGTTTTTAGAGGCTGAAGACAGCGCCAAAGAAGCCTATTTGTATATTAATAGCCCAGGTGGCGTGGTGACGGCTGGGATGGCGATTTATGACACGATGCAATATATCAAAACCAAAGTATCGACCATCTGTTTGGGCCAAGCAGCGTCGATGGGCGCTGTTTTGTTGGCGGCGGGAGAGCCTGGTCGTCGGTATGCATTGCCAAATGCAAGGATCATGATCCACCAGCCTTTGGGCGGTGCGCAGGGGCAGGCCACGGACATTGAGATTCAAACCCGTGAGATTTTGCGGATCAAACGCATTTTGAATGGTGTTTTGTCGCATCATACCAAGCAGCCGTTGAAAAAAATTGAAAAAGATACAGACCGCGATTTTTTCATGGATGCTTACGAAGCAGTGAAATATGGCTTGATTGATGAGGTCATCACCACGAGTCATTTGTCCAAAAAGAAATGACGCTCGTACCTGTTTGTTCGTTTTGTGGACACAAGCAAAAAGAAGTAAAGCGTCTGATTCTGGGGCCTACTGGGAATATTTGTGATTCCTGTGTTCAGGTATGTCAGGGGGTTATGACCGAAGGCGATGCGGCGGAGGTGCCTGTAAAATCGGAGCCGCTACCAGATTTTAGCACCTTGCCAAAACCTGTGGAATTGTATGCCTTTTTAAATCAGTATGTGATTGGTCAGGACAAAGCCAAGCGGGTTTTATCTGTTGCGGCATACAACCATTACAAACGGTTATATGCCCATTCTGACGCGGCCTTTAGTGATGTCGAGCTACAGAAGAGCAACATTCTTTTGGTGGGGCCTACTGGTAGCGGGAAAACCTTGTTGGCACAGAGCTTGGCAAGGCGTTTAAACGTGCCATTCACCATTGCAGACGCGACGACATTGACAGAGTCTGGGTACGTGGGCGAAGACGTGGAGAGCATGTTGTTTCGTCTCTACCAAGTGGCCGGACAGGATATAGCGAAGGCCCAGCGCGGGATTGTCTTCATCGATGAAATTGATAAGATTTCGCGAAAATCTGAAAATGCATCTATTACCCGGGATGTATCCGGAGAAGGGGTGCAACAAGCCTTGCTCAAAATGCTAGAAGGCACCCATGTCAATGTGCCTGCCCGAGGTGGACGAAAGAACCCTCAACAAGAGTTTATGACGATCGATACCAGTCAGATTTTGTTTATTGTGGGAGGGGCTTTTCATGGGATTGAGGACATTGTCAGTCATCGCTTGGATTCCAAAACCTTTGGCTTTTTAGGGAAAGAAGAGAAGAAGCATGTCGTCGCAAACGTAGATCCTTATGCGGAGATTCAGGCAGAAGACCTGCAGAAATTCGGATTGATCCCAGAATTGATAGGCCGTCTGCCTGTGATTGCGCCGTTGGAGGCGTTAGACGAAGCGGCTCTGGTTCAGATTTTGACTGTCCCGAAAAATGCCTTGGTGAAACAATATCAAAAGCTGATGGCCATAGACGGTGTGATGGTCACATTTGAGTTGGAAGCCTTGCTGTTGGTTGCCAAAATTGCTGCCGCCAAAAAAATGGGTGCGAGAGCCTTGCGGTCTATTCTAGAATCTCTTATGTTAGGCCCCATGTTTGATGCCCCTGCAGCCAGAGTCAAAGAAATTGTGATCAATCGCGCATCGGTAAATGCGTATATGCAAGACCATTTGTCGTACGGGCAAAGAGAGCTTGTGCTGCGTAAATAAGGAGCCATACATGAACGTCAATCGTCCTGTCATTTTGTCCCCAGAAATTGAGCATCGTTTTCAGACCTTTGTTGTTTTTGAGCCTGCATCTTCACGTATCCCAGCAGTGGATATCCTCATTTCAGGTCCAAAAGTAAAAGAACTCTATGCGCAGCTCATGGATAAATTGTTTTATGACAATTCCCTGAAGGCACAGATCATCCAAAATCGGGTGGCCAAAATTGGACAAATGATGGATTTGCTCAAGAATTTGGATCATTTGGTCATGTCCAAGTTTTTTGACCGCATTTGGCGCCGATATTCGTATATTAGCAATATTGGGGAACCCTTTTTAGATTTGCCAACCTTTATCCAATATTTTCCAGAATACGGAGAAGACAAGTCGTCGTTGCTGGCACAGCGCATAGATGATGAGGACGAAGAGGTGAGTTCGGACGAGGAGGAATAGGGATGACCTCTCTCTCTCTTGGAATAGTAGGGCTGCCAAATGTGGGTAAATCGAGTTTGTTTAATGCGATTACCAACACATGTGTTTCTGCAGAAAATTTCCCTTTTTGTACCATAGATCCGAATGTGGGTATTGTGCAGGTGCCAGATTCTCGTTTGGCCTCTTTGGCAAACGTCAGTGGGTCTCAGGCCATTTTGCCTGCAACGGTGACCTTTGTGGATATCGCAGGCTTGGTCAAAGGAGCCTCCAAAGGCGAAGGTTTGGGAAATAAATTTCTCTCCAACATTCGTGAAACATCGGCACTTGTTCACGTGGTGCGATGTTTTAAAGATGACGATGTCATTCATGTGCATGGCAAGGTGGATCCTATCGGGGACATCGAGACCATTGAAATGGAATTGTTGCTGGCCGATTTGGATACAGCCCAGCGTGCGGTAGATGCGCAGACACGTCGGGCAAAGTCGGATAAATTAGAACAGGAAAAGCTGGCACTTCTCAAGCGCGTCGTCGCAAATTTGGAGCGGAGTATTGGCTTGTCTGCCATGGCTTTCACGGTGGAAGAAAAACAGTTTCTCAAGACCTATGAATTTCTCACGGCAAAACCCATGATTTATTTGGCCAATGTGTCGGATGATACCGTATCGGATACAGATCAGCCCTTGGTTGCCCAAGTTCGGGACTACGCGGTGGCGAAGAATGCCTCCTTTCTGATGTTGTCTGCCAAGTTGGAGGCCGAGGTGAGTGCGCTTCCTAAGGAAGACCGTGCGGAATTTTTGACCATGTATGGACTGTCTCAGTCGGGACTTAATCGTTTGGCACAGGTGGGTTTTTCGTTGTTGGGGTTGCAAACGTATTTTACGACAGGCCCAAAAGAGACCAGGGCTTGGACCATTCGTGTGGGCGACTGTGCGCCAAGAGCGGCTGCTGAAATTCACACTGATTTTGAAAAAGGCTTTATTCGCGCCAATATCGTATGCCATACAGACTTTGTGACCCACGGGGGATGGAAAGGTGCCAGAGAAAAGGGCTTGGTACGCCAAGAAGGCAAAGAGTATGTGATGCAAGATGAAGATGTGGTCGAATTTTTGTTTAATGTCTAAAGTGATTGTGGGGATCAAACCGTTTCTTGTATGCCCCTTGACCTGGATTCTCAGTGTCTTTTTTTTGATTACAAGTTGGCCTTTTGTGGGTTTTCCCCTCACCGATGGAGATGTTTCTCATTGGGTGCCTTGGGCGCAGGAGATTGCCTTGCACGGGAACCCCTTATCCGCCAAGTCAGACCAATCTCATGGGCCTTTGTTGGCCTGGGGGACAGCCTTGTTTATTCGTTTTTTTTCACTTAATTATTATGTGCTGAACTTCTTTAATCTCTTGTGTGGCTTAGGGTGTGTGGGATTGGTGTATGCTATTGCGCACAAGATAGGCCCAAATACAGGAAAATTTCCCTTATTGGCGGGGGTGTTTGCCGCGACCAATTTTATGCTGGTGTATTTGTCCCGTACCCCCATGTATGACTTGCCGGCGGCCTTTGGGTTTGCCTTGTTTTGTTACGCTTATGCGGTCTATCTCAAATTTGGGCATCGCAAATGGCTGGTCGTCGCGCTGCTGGGTTTGGGGCTTGGATCTTTGTCACGGTTTATTATCGTGATTGTCTTGTCCTGCTTTTTTGTTCTGATCATGCAATTTTTGAACCGGCAGCAGGGGGCGGGCAACCGATGGGAGTTCTCTGCGCATTCGGGCTGGCTACGGACCACGGTAGTGCATGTCTGTTTTATATTTGGGACGGCGTTTTTGATTTCGGTTCCTTGGCTCTGGGTTCAACATGCCCATCATGCGGGGTTTTTGGAATTTTTTATTTATGACAACTTTTTCCGGTTTTTGGGAGATGAAAAAGGGACTAGCCGAGATTATTATGGGTTTTTGCTCATTACGTTTATTGGATTGATTCCTATGACCCCTGTTTTGGTCGCGGGATTGAGCAAGTCTATGTGGGAAAAGTGGGGGAAATCGCCAATTGCCCATGTGGCGTTGGCCTCTAGTGTGCCTTGTCTACTCTTCTTTTCTTTTTCAGGGCATACCAAATTGGTGCGCTATATTGCCTATATTTTTCCCAGCTTCTTGTTGTTGAGTGGTCATATTTATGTGACATGTATCTCAGATCCTGTGTATCGGAAACGCATGACGTATTGGTATTATGGCTTATTGACGGTGGTGAGCACGATCTTGGCGGTCTATGCTTTACAGTTTAGCCAAGAGGCCCATCAAAGTGTTCTATTTGTCGTGGCCTCTATTGTATTGTTATTGGGACTTATTGGGTCGGGCTTGGTATTCTTTGTATATCGTTATGCCTCATTTATGCAACAGCCTTTTCGCTATGTAGCGGTCTGTGCCGTGTTTTACCTTTTCTTTTTTACTGTTTTGGTGATGGAATACACAGCCGTGCCTTTTCTCTTTCAGGTTCGGGACATGATCGATGCTGCGCTGAAAGGGCGGCCTCATGGCTAGTGAGGTATTTCGGCATGCCGTGGCCATTATTATCCCGGCCTACAACGAAGAAATCCCCATGGCCAAGGTGATAGAAGACTTTCACCGTATCCGACCGGATGCCTATATTGTCGTGGTAGACAATGCGTCCAAAGATAAAACGGCCAGTATTGCACAGGAGACCCTACAGCGATTGGGTGCGTCTGGGCGTGTCTTGTCTTATAATCTTCAGGGAAAAGGCTTTGCGGTTCGGCATGCCTTCCGTGAAATTGATGCGGAAATTTATGTAATGGTGGACGGGGATGACACCTACAGTGCGGCGGATTTGCCTATACTTTTGGGCCCTGTTCAGGCTGGGGATTACGATATGGTGACCGGGGATCGTTTGCATGTGTATCGCAACACCAGTGCCCGGAAATTTCACTATTTGGGAAACCTATGGGTTTCAACGATTATTAATGTTTTTTTCAGGAGTCAGATACACGATATTTTTAGTGGTTACCGGGTTTTCCACCGAAAATTCATCAAAAACTTTCCTATTCTATCCCGTGGTTTTGAGTTAGAAACCGAGATTACCCTGCATGCCTTGTCCAACCATTACCGCATTTGCGAGATTCCGATTGCTTATCAAGATCGCCAGGCGGGCAGTGTGTCGAAGCTCAATACTTTTTCGGATGGATTTAAAATTATTCGCTTGGTTTTTTCGCTGTTTCGCTTGTATTACCCGTTGCGTTTTTTCTCTTGGATAGGGTTGTCTTGTATTGCCGTTGGTCTCTTTTTAGGGGTGCCTGTGGTCACGTATTTTCTAGGAACGGGATTGGTACCTCGGGTACCGACCGCTATTTTGGTTGCTATATTGGAAATTGTGGGGATTTTGTGTGTGGGCTTGGGGTTGATCTTGGATACGGTGATCAAATTGAATCAGCGACAGGCGGAGCTGTGGCGGTTGAATTGAGTGCGT
>CANNCG010000016.1 GCA_947502965.1 bacterium
ATCCTTAAACCGATACACCAACCCAGAAAAGCCTACCACCTCTTCGATTTTAGAAAGTTCGTGCTTCCCTTTTACTTGTTCTGTAAGGTCATAATCGTAAAAAGCCATTTGTTCACTCCTTGTTAATTTCATCTCTCTACTTTACCAAAGTTTGAGCGTAAAAAACATGCAGAACTTGTCTTTTTAGTGATTTTTATTTTGCAAAAAAACTGACTACCACCGCTCTATCCAACTATACCTAGCGCCCACGAGGGGATCTACAACATCCCCTTACACGATAGGATGTTCAAAACAGAAAAATGACGTTTTAGGCCTGAAAAATAGTCCCAAATCACCTTTTTGAATTTTTGTGCCTAATTCTTTCGTTTCGCGACAGCGCAATGGTGGAAAGGCATACGCTCGCGGCTTCATTCTGGAATGGGTATAAATACCGCCCTGGCATGGGAAGTACCCACCCATGATATGATGCGCCGCATGGATATTCACTCAGCTATTTTTATCAAAGGCATCGTAGGTCCTGATACAGCCCTCAAAATCAGTTTCCCTCAAATCGCCTTCATCGGACGCTCTAATGTCGGAAAATCAACTTTTATCAACACCCTCACACAACAAAAAAACCTGGCCAGAACCAGTAATTTTCCAGGAAGAACACAAGAAATCAACTTGTTTTTGATCAATGGCAATACCCACTTTCTGGATCTGCCCGGATATGGCTTTGCCAAAGTGGCACAGGAACAAAAAAGCACCTTCCAAGACCGCATCGCGTGGTACCTTTTTGAATCTGAATACACCCCCAAATGGGTAGTCCTCATCGTTGACGCTAATATTGGCCCAACACCGCAAGATTTGGAAATGTATGACGAACTCAAACGGTTTCGTCACAAGGTTCTGGTCATTGCAAACAAAATAGACAAAATCAAAAAGGCAAAATTACACGCACACCTAGCATCCATCACCGACAAAATCGAAGACAGGGTGATCCCTTTTTCTTCAGAAAAGAAAATTGGAATCAAGGACGTGCGCACCATTCTGTTTTCATAATGGGCGGATTGAATGGGCAAATCCCATTCAATCCGCCCATAGACTACCCATAACAGGCATGCGACTTAGAGTGTAGACGCATACTCAAGTCCCACCGTATAATGCCGCGCATGGGCAACCCTTTCAAAGCGATTCTCTTGGGGATCATCGAAGGACTTACTGAATTCTTTCCAGTATCTTCCACCGGCCACCTCATTCTCGCAGGAAACGTGCTCGCGTTCCCGGACGCCCTTGCACAACACTTTCATGTCGCCATTCAGCTGGGGGCCATCTCTGCTGTCGTATTAATCTACCGAGATGATTTTTTCAAGCTCTTTCATCCCAGGTCTTGGACCAGCCCACTCGCTCAAAACCTCCTCTGCGTCACACTCCCCTCCATCGTGGCAGGGCTGCTATTTTATGACAAAATCAAGACCTATTTATTCAATCCGATCGGTGTCGCCTGCGCCCTCATTTTTGGCGCGATCGCGATGCTGGTCATGGACAAAAAATATGGAAAATCCCGCAGAATAGTACATATTTCCAAAATCACGCCCAGAGAAGCCCTGATCATCGGCGTCTCCCAGTGTCTCTCGTTATGGCCCGGCATGAGCCGATCTGCGTCCACCATGATGGGGGGGCTTTACATGGGACTTGATTACAAAACAGCCGCAAAATTTTCATTTATGGCCGCAGTACCGGTCATTATTGCTGCCGTGGCCTATGACTTTTTCAAAGGCTTTCATACGATGGACATGCCTACATTAAATATCATCGGGATTGGAATCTCTGTTGCCTTTATAGTCTCTATTTTAACAATCAAAACCTTGCTCAAAATCCTAACTATCTATGGATTCAAACCCTTCGCCTATTACAGGATTGCACTGGGATGCCTCATTCTAGGGATTTATTTTCTATGATAAGTGTGCAGCCAAGAGGAGAGACCCCTCCCCGTGGCATCAAGGCACTGCGTACGATAATATTCATTTTTGTTGTCGCCATAGCCCCCTTACTCCAAGCCTCCGTAGTCCTGGAAAACATTACGCCCAGCTTTATACGACATCCCTTAGATAGCGCCTACATTGTGAGCACCTCGCTGAAAAATAGTGATGAAAAAGCAAAACTCTTAAAGAAAATTGCTGTCCAATACGCCTTATCTGGAGATACAAAAATAGCCTTCCAAATTGGATTGGATATTCAAAAAAACTTCCCTGGAACCCCAGAAGCAACCATGGTCTTCCCTGAAATAGGCGCCTCTTTTTCCAAAAAAGGCCAACGCAACGACGCCATCACACTTGTAAATGCGCTCAAAGAGAATATTGCCAAATCTCTCACAGCAGAATACATCGCCCTCACTTATATCCAACAACGACAGCTTGATGTTGCCCAAGCCTTTATTAATGATGTTGAAAACAGCGCTAAAAAAACACGGCTTTCACTACAATTGGCCGAGTCCTATGCGAGTGATGGATTTTTCCAGAAAGCCGAAACGCTGCTCAAAGAAGCGCCTCCGTCTCAATCAAAAAACCAAAGTCTGGCGAACATTGCCATATTGGCAGCCAAAAACCAACAACTCCCCCGTGCCGAAATACTGACCCAGGACATCACAGACTCTGAGTTACAAGCACAGGCATTGTCCGAAATGGTCAGCATCGGAGGCAGTAACCAGCAATTCCAAGAAAGCCTTCGTATCGCCAACAGTATTGTGTCTGCAAAAAATCGAAGCAAGGCATTGGCCTATCTTGCAGGAGGCTATGCCAAGCATAAGCGTTTTGCCGATGCCTTAAATATCGCAGATATGCTGACGGGTGAGGCCAAAGATATTGCCAATGCGCGTATCTCAAAGTCTTTTGGTGAGTTGGGTGAATTCCAAAGTGCAGAACATTTATTGGGCAAAATACAGTCGCAAGAATACAAATTTGACAGCATCCTCGGGATTGCAAACGGCTACGTCCAGGAGGGTAGCTATGAAAAAGCGGTTCAAAGTATAGAAAACATAAAAGATGAGAATTTTCGTACTAGGGGCCTTATTACTCTTGGAGAATTCTTGGGCACCGCACAGCAATTTCACTACGTGCAACTCCTCATACGGCAATTCCGACCAGACACTGTCAAAAACCAAGCCATTTCGCGGTATGTCAGTACTTTTGTGCGCCACGCATCACACGCACGCGTCTTGCGTATCGCACAAGAAATCACAGACCTCTCACTGCGCAATGAAACACTTAGCATGGTCGCGGATTATTATCTCAGTACAGGCCAATTCACCCACGCAAAACAAGCTATTGCCACTATCTCCAATACAAAAAACCGACATGCGGCGTATATCAATGCTTCTCAAGCTGCCAAAAAAAACCAGAATATTATTCTGGCACAAGAGTTTCTCACGACTGACAGTGAGTTCGTTTCGTCAATAGTAGACGCAGACCTACAGGCCTTGTATTTATGCGAAATCGCCACTCAATTTGTTACCCTGCAACAAATGGGCAAAGCAAAAAATACCCTAGAGAAAGCATACGATTTGGTTAAAAAGAACCGGGATTGGTACCTTAAGGAGATACTTGTCACCACTATCGCCAACACCTTCATTCTGACTGAGGATCCTGTAATGGCCTATCAAATCATCATGAAACTACCGCGATTGGAAGACCAAACAAAGTTTTTACTACAAGCCCCCAATGATGTACAAACAGCCAGCGAAGAAAAAAAAACAAGGGCCATGCTGAGAGAATTGGCCAGATCCGCACAGCTACGCCCCAAATGAGGGTATACCCCGCAGATGGCCAGCCATCTGGGAGTGTATACCCAGCCAGTGCGTCATCACTACACTACGGGGGGATAACCGAGTAATTGGCCTCTCTGAAGATTACTCACCTGCGGTGAGCAACCTCAAGATTTTATTGAAAGGGTTCCACCCTTGCAACCCAGTAAGCGCCTGCGACTGAGTTTGGATCCTCCGCCACGTCCGACCGGGGAGCGCGCTCGTGAAGTCAGTGCTGTGACGGAGCCTGCCGCGACAAATCAACCGGAGGACTCAGGCGTAGCGTACAGTTAAGCCTGAACATGATGCCCCCCGGCGTCTCCTACCGGTTATGCTAGCGAAGGTTTAAGATCATTAACAAGATATCAAAGTCATGATCACGGACCTGTTTCATGACTTTTTGGAGTTCATCGATGTTTTTCGAAGACACACGTACCTGATCATCCTGAATTTGGGTTTGCACCTTGTCCTTGGTGTCCTTGATAAATTTCACAATATCTTTGGCTTTTTCTTTCGGAACACCATTCTGCAAGGTGACTTCCATTTTCGCCCGCCCGCCCAAGGATGATTTCACATCGCCTTCGGTCAATGCCTTGGGTGAAATACCACGTTTCATGAGCTTTTGCTTCAAAATATCCAGCACCGCACGGACCGTAAATTCATCCGTGGATTCCAATTTCAAGAGGTGCTTATCCGCTTGAAACACAACCTCACTCTTGGAGTTCTTTAAATCATAGCGGTTGTCCAGCTCTTTTTCTGTTTGGGCAACCGCGTTTTGAACCTCGTGATCCTCTATCTTACACGCAATATCAAAAGAATATGTATCTGCCATTATGCACCTTTCTTTGTTGGGGCTATTGTCAAACAGTATGCGCATAGAAGAGTAATCTAGCCAGGCCAATGGATCAATTCCTTTTATTCTTGCCTAGCATCGCTAGGCAAGAATAAAAGGAATTGTATAAAGTCCAGGCTAAACGCTATGATTGGTGAACTATGAGAAAAGAAATACAAAATCGCGAACGTTGGCACATTACCGTTGTCGACCCTCAGCAGATAGAAGCTTACTGTGCAAAGTTTTCACTAGACCCACTTATTGCACGGTTGCTTCTTATCCGCAACATCGGGGACGGCAATGATGAGGATATCCTGGACTTCATTAATCCACCGGAAAAACTCATCAGAGAATATCAATACTTAACATCACAGGAGGATTTGTCCAAAGCAACACAACGTATCATCAAGGCCATCGAGCGCAATGAAAACATCATGGTGAACGGTGACCCAGATGCGGATGGTATTTCAGGATCTACAGTTCTGGTTTCTGGTTTACGTACATTGGGTGCTGAAGTTTTTTATGACTTCCCTACCCGATCTAAAGAAGGCCACGGCTTGCAGCCACGTATCATAGACGATGCAAAGGCTTTGGGCTGTAGCCTTATCATCACCGCAGACTGTGGGAGCAAGGATGTAGAAGCGACAGAGTACGCGGTCTCGCAAGATATGGATGTCATCATTTGTGATCACCACGTTTTGGGGCGGACATTGCCACCAGCATTGGCAATCGTTAATCCTTTTCGTGTGAGTTTCCCCACGCTGGAAAAAAATCTTTCTGGCGCAGGTGTGGCTTTCAAACTTGTTTTGGCTGTATTTGATAGCATGAAACGCGAAGTCCCTGAAGAGCTGATGGAATACATGTTGGCGATTGTAACCTTGGGTACAATTTCTGACAGAATGTCTTTCGTCAACCCCATGAACCGTGTGCTGATCAACAGAGGTATTCAAGCCCTTAAAAACACTGAAATGGAAGGCCTTCGCGCCCTTCTGGACATTAGCAAAAGTCAGTACACCACCCTAAGGTCTCAAGAAATTGGACGTACTATTGTCCCTAGATTAAATGCCCCTGGACGTATTGGCGACCGCGAAGAAGGCATCCCCGACTCTCGCGTTGTCCTCGATCTCCTCTTACTGGGTACCGGTAAAAAGAATGCAAAACGGGCACTTCGTCTTCTTGAAAAATTCATGACTGTATTTGATGCTGAAAAACGTCAAAGTCAAGGACAAGAAGACGAAACCCAATCTCAAAAAAGCAGTGCCGCTGAAGAAGCCGCCGCAGTGGATTTGGTGAATGAAAAACGCAAATATATCACCAGCAAAATTGAAGATGAGATTGATGATCTCATCGACAAACAAGTCAATATTGAAGAAGACCGTATCATCGTTGTTCGTGGCAAAAACTGGAACCCTGGTGTTATTGGTATCGACACAGATCGCTTGAGAGACCGTTTTTTACGTCCTGCCATGATTCTCACTGCGTATGATGGCAGTGACTACATTCGTGGATCTGTACGGAGTATTCCGACAATTAATGTATACAAGATCATTGATACCGTTGGGGATATTTTTGAACGCACCTATAATAGACCCTTGTTTAGAACTGTGGTTGAAACCCGTTTGGGCCCCAAAGTCATCAATGCCTTTGGGGGACACACGCAAGCCTGTGGGTTTACTCTCCACGAGCAGGATTTGCATGCCTTTACCTCTCTTGTTCGCGCTGAAATGGGGAAATTGGCCGAAGAAGATTTTCAATATTCTTATGAAATATTAGACACCATAGCCTTTGATCAAATCACCCCTGATTTGGTTCAAAGATTAGATGTACTCTCGCCTTATGGGCAATATTTTGAATTCCCTATTTTTTACCTCAAGGGCTGTCAGCTATCCAAAGGCCGTCCTTTTGGAAACAAATACCAAGAGGCAAGAACACCCCACGTTGAGTTTTTTGTTTGGGATAAACAGATCAGTCGCGTTGGTGGCACCCATTTGATAGGGGTTGGTTTTGGACTCTGGGAAAAATTCCAACTGTTGGTTAATCGTGACCCACGTCAAAATTTTGATATCATTTTCTTTGTGGAAATGGTCGACGGTCGCAAACGCAAGGACCGTGGCAAGGCGATTTTAAGACTCAATGTTTTGGATATTCGACGTTCAGAAGATACCAAAGGGATTGGTTCTTACACCTTTAAACGCAAAAAATCAAAACGCAAGAATGTTGGAAATCAGCTCAACAACGGTGCCTCTGTCCCAGAAGGTGTCACCCCCCCTAAAGCGGGTCATAATCCGAATCAACGACGGAATAACAATCGCTTTAGAACGCCTAGACCAGGCACTGCGCCAGGACAACCCTCAGCCCCGCAGCAACAACAAGCCGCTGGGGCAGGTGAAGGAAACCCTTCCGCTTAGCTAACGAAAAATCCCTGATTGGCATTGCCAATCGGGGATTTTTTTTGTTCTATCTATGATACCCCTGTACCGCCAAATGCTCGCGATACGACCGCGTAAAGACATGCCGCCCTCCCCCATCTTTGAGTGCAACAAAGTACAAATAAGCATGTGTTTCTGGAGAGAGAATCGACCTAAAAGCAGCAACGCCTGGAGAGGCAATCGGGGTGGGTGGCAGCCCTCTGTTTTTATACGTATTGTAGGGAGAGTCAATCTCAAGGTCTCTGTATAATACCTCTGGCCGCCATACATCCCCCATCGCATAAACAATGCTAGGGTCTGTACCCAAAGGCATCCCCAATCGCAATCGGCTCAAAAAAACCCCTGCAATCCTTGGCATTTCATCTCGAAAAACAGCCTCTTTTTCTACCAACGACGCCAGTGTCAAATACGCGTGAAAGTCCTTAAGAACCACCTTTTTTGAAATATCACTAGCCCCCTGCCAGATAGAAAACAGTTTCTCATCAAAGGTCGCCAAAAACATCCCAGTGACATCCTTAGGCGTACTATTGGCTACAAACAGATAGGTATCTGGGAACAAATAGCCTTCGACAGATGCTGTTGGAATAGCCCTTAAATAGGGGTATTTTTGACCATAATCTTTAAAAACAGCTGTTTGCCAATAGCTCAGTAACGCGGACGACGAAGATACCCCCTTCTGAGACAATAATGATGCAATTTGTCTGAGGGAATACCCTTCTGGAATTGTTATTCGAATGAGTCTAGCATGGGTGTTCGGAGAAGAGAGTGTATCCAAAACCCTATACATAGACCACTCTGGAGACATATCATAGTACCCAGATCGTAAATCACGAGACTTCCCGAAAAGTCGGATATAGATCAAAAAAAGACGTTCAGAAAAAACTATCTCAGACGTATCTAGTATCTGTCCGACCTGACGCGCGGAGGCATTATTTGGAATATAAACCAAGATTTTTGGAGACTGAGAAAGACGATTGGGACAAAACAAAAGCCCAACCAGAAGACCCACGGCGAAGAAACCGGAGAGCAAAACAATAAGCCCATACCAATATCTATGTTTCAAATCAGAAATAGACTAAAAGAGCGACGAAATAGACCTGTTTTCAAAATTTCGTAAAATGGCTTCGCCCAAGAGAGGTGCAATGGACAACACCGTCAATCCTGGAAACTGTTTTTCTGGGGGCACTGGAATTGTATTTGTCACAACAACTTCCTTGAATCCAGCTTTGGACAAACGGTCTACAGCAGGACCAGAAAAAACAGGATGGGTGGTTGCCAAATAGATTTCGTCATTACACCCATTGCGGCGCAACATATCCAAACCGGATGTGACAGAGCCACCGGTATCAACCATATCATCGATAAGCAATACCGTTTTGCCACGTACATCGCCGACGATATTAACAACTTCGGCAACATTATGATCCGGCCGTGTTTTGTGCAAAATAGCCAAATCTGCACCCAACCGATCACCCAATTTTTTAGCAAATTTTGCGCGACCCGCATCAGGCGCAACAACAACCAGGTTGGTAAGATTTTTAGCTGCAAAATAGTCCACAAACAGCGGCAGCGCTGTCATATGATCCACAGGGCGGGAGAAAAAGCCCTGAATCTGATCCGCATGCAAGTCCACTGTCATCAAACGATCAAAGCCCACCGCAGAAAGAAGGTCTGCCATCAATCGGGCAGAGATGGGCTCTCTCGGTGCTGATTTCTTGTCCTGACGGGCATAGCCAAAGTGTGGAATAATCACGTGGATTGCTTTGGCCGACGCACGCTTCAACGCGTCCATGATCAAAAACAATTCCATATAGTCATCATTGGGATGCCCCGATATCGTCTGTAATACATATACATCCGATCCGCGAATAGATTCTTCAACTCGGGCGTAGGTCTCACCAGAGCTAAAACGTGACAGCATCATACGTCCCGTTTTGATTCCCAAATAGTCAGCAATTTCCTGTCCAAGCGACTGGTGGGAGCTCCCACAAACAAAATGAATATCGCGAATAGAAGATGACATTAGGAGAGGAAGTATATCTGTGGTTTTAGGTTCCTGCAAGCACCTGAGATAGCTGCCTATCTTTCCAATTTTGCCAATCTACGCTTAAATACCTATAGTTATGGAACTCTCTACCTTTTGCGTCGATACGCTCCAAATAGACAGCGCCCTGAAATCCGGCTCTACCCATCTCATTCTTGAAGATCCCGCCGTCAGTCTGCGTAGCTTTTCTGACGAAGCGGGCTCTCCCCAGCGACTGGCTACGCTGGTACAGCATGCCAGAGCACAACACCCGGACATTCTGCTCTCGCTCAACCTCGATCTCTTGCCCCACATGTCCCAACTGGATCTGGTCAGCCACTACATCCACACCGCACGAGACCTCGGGATTACCCGTATTCGGGTACAAGATCCGGGACTGGCACGCCTGATTCAGGACCTATATCCCACCGCCATCTGCCATCTCGCCACCGAAACAGGGAATGCAAATTTGGCCAGCATGGAACGCCATAGCACCCCCTTCGCACGACAATGCTTTGTACTGGACATGGCCCTCTCAGACATGAAAAACGCCGCAGACAGCTTACCATGCGAATTTGAAATCATGGTGCAAGGCCCCATTTTGATCCAATACTCCCAAAGACGTTTTCTCAAAGGATTTTCAGGCAACATTCCTGATCTAGGTGCTGTTTTTGCAGCAAGAGACACCGAATATCCGGGCCGTCTGTATCGTTTTTACGACAACCCCCATGGCCACTTCATGTATCTCTATTTTGACAGATGTCTCTTGTCTTGCCTGACTGAGTTGCAAACATTATCCGTCCACAGTTGGCTAATTGATGCACGCGGAGAGTCACTCGCCTATTTGGAAACAGCCCTTACCGCCTACCGCGACGCATACACTACATCCGACGATAGGGGCACCCAAATAGCCTCACTCAAAGCACTTTCCGAACGGCCCCAACGCCCCGGTTTTTTTCGTGCCAATTTGACAGACCAAGAAAGGGGTACACCTAAAACTACCGAGGTCCCCTTTGGACGGGTCATAGATGTCATCAAAGAGAGTTCTTTCACCATACAGGTCACACAGGACTTTTTAACAGAAGGCCCCCTGGTGGCCATCACCCCAGAAGGCAAAAAAATCCCCCTCAAATCTCGTGAAATACGGGACCTGGCAGGAAACCCGGTCGCTCAAGGCCAGACGGGACAATTGCTGCGTTTTTTTTGGCAAAAGGGTATTTGCAGCAATAGCGTCATCGTATAGAGACGCAGCACCATGCCTCTCTATAGCCGGTGCAAAATAGCGGCTGCAAATTCCTTTGTCCCTAAGGCCGCTTTACCTTCTGCCAAATCACCCGTAACCAAACCTTCAAACAAGGTGAGTCGCAGTGCCTGACGTACAGATTCAGCCGCCTCAGACCACCCCAAATGATCCAAAAGCATGGCCCCAGATAGTAACATCGCAGACGGATTTGCTTTGTTTTGACCTGCGATCAAGGGCGCTGTGCCATGCGTGGCTTCGAACAAGGCATAGCCTGTTTGATAGTTAATATTAGCACCAGGGGATATCCCAATCCCACCCACCTGGGCGGCCAAGGCATCTGAAATGTAATCGCCATTCAAATTTAAGGTGGCCACCACATCAAAAGTCTCTGGTCTGATCAGGGATTCCTGAAAAAAGGCATCACAAATCTGATCTTTGATGATCAATTTCCCAGCTATTTGGGCGGCTTTCATCGCCTCGTCTGCTGCTAATTTCCCCTCCGCCTTCGCAATAGCCCCGTACTGACGCCATGTGAAAACATGGTCTGCATATTTTGTTTCCGCCAATGCATAGCCCCAATTGAGGAAAGCACCTTCGGTATATTTCATAATATTGCCTTTATGGACAAGCGTCACGCTGACCCGTTTGTGCTTTAGCGCATAGTCAATCGCAGCACCAACCAAGCGCTCTGAGCCCTGTTTAGAAACAGGCTTTACACCAAAAGCCGTGGTCTCTGGAAAAGGAAATGACAAGGACCCACAATGTTCTTGGATAAACACTTTCATCGCCGCAGCTGCCGGCGTGTCATAAGCCCATTCAATCCCCGCATAAATGTCTTCTGTATTCTCCCGAAAGATCACCATATCTACACGTTCAGGATGGCAGACGGGAGAAGGCACACCGGGAAACCATGACACCGGACGCACACATGCATAGAGATCAAAGGCCTTGCGCAAGGTGACGTTCAAAGACCGAATACCCTCCCCAACAGGCGTAGATAAAGGCGCTTTGATGGCCAATTTATGGGTTTCAATGGCGGCCATGGTTGCCGCAGGAAGATAGTCCCCAGTCGCCTCAAACGCCGCTTGCCCCGCCAAACAAAACAGCCAGTCGATGCCACGTGTATCGCCATAATGTTTGGCAATCGCCGCTTCTAAAACAGGTTGGGTATCATCCCAAATTTCAGGTCCAATACCATCACCACGAATTACAGGAACAGTGACACAATTTGTTTGATTTTTCATAATATTTTCAAAGTAGCGTAATTTGGATAGAAATGGCCAGGGAAAACCCAAGTGGTATTGGGATTATAGATCCCTCAAACCTTAGACATCGGTGCTTTTAGGCACTGTCGCAAAACAAAGTAAAAAACATGCAAGATCTCATAAAGAGCTGGAACTGCATTTTGGCCAAGCCACGGTAACGCGCCCTTTTTTCAAATTTAGAGAAGAGGCATTCGAATGGGGATCTCATTTTGGACCGCCACTTGTCCAAGTCTTGGTTCTTGGATTTCATAGTGTTTCGCAACATGGCGGCGCTATGTGCACCCCTCTTTTTCATGGCCGTTTGTGCTGGTTTGAGACAATACGCTTTGTCCGCAAAGACCATTTCCCCGGACCTCGGGCAGACCTGCGCAAAGCCTGCTTGGTCTGAAATATTGGCTGGCGTTGCGGCGATACGCTCTATCAGCATCAATCCCATATCGACAGAGACATGCCCTTTGTAGCCGAACCAGAATTTGGATTTCCCTTTGCATCCAAACCGCGCTTCGATAATCAGCTGCACCAGTCCAGTTTTGATTATTGAGTGCCTCTTCCCCGTTTGCCAACGCTTTGTCACGCGCTTCCCAAGTCGTTTGCTTGGTTTCTATGGCGGTGGCATCTGCAAACCGAAATGTCTTTTTTAGCAGCCCATCTTCTTCGGCTCTGCGGTTAATCACCTTGAACAATACCCCTATCCGTTTTGTTCCCATAGCCTTTCGGAATCGTCCAAAAAAGCTATGATCGGGGGTTTCTCCGAACGCGGTAAATCCACAAAACCGATGTCAACTTCCACCCCATAGCCTTGTCTACCCACGCTATTTGCCAAATCCTTAAACCGATACACCAACCCAGAAAAGCCTACCACCTCTTCGATTTTAGAAAGTTCGTGCTTCCCTTTTACTTGTTCTGTAAGGTCATAATCGTAAAAAGCCATTTGTTCACTCCTTGTTAATTTCATCTCTCTATTTTGCCAAAGTTTGAGCTTGAAAAACATGCAGAACTTGTCTTTTTAGTGATTTTTATTTTGCAAAAAAATCGACTACCACCGCGCTATCCAACCACGCGTAGATCCTACGGGAGGCGCTACAACATCCCCTTACACGATAGGATGTTCAAAACAGAAAAATGACTTTTTAAGCCTGAAAAATAGTCCCAAATTCCCTTTCTTGATTTTTGTGCCTAATTCTTTCCTTTCGCGACAGCGCCATCTAGAAGATACCCAGGAATAGTGACTTTGAAACTTTTGGATTTTGCAGCGACCCTCTAATTTGTTAGACTGGCCACAATGACCCTTGTTTTAGATTCGAAAATTGCAATTATTGGAAGCAGTCTGTCGGGGCTTTTGGCGGCCTATGCACTCAGCAAAACACATACGGTTTCGCTATTTGAATCCAAGGCCACGTTGGGCCAGAACTGTCTGCGACAGTCGCTTTCGGAATCCGATCAGGTAAGACCTTTCATACTCAGCCGAGACACAGACCCTCACCTCAGCTATGTCTTTTCGCAATTGGGCATTGCCACAGCGCCCATTCGCCAAGTTTTCCCCAGTTGGATGCAAACGCTTTTTACGGGATGCGACCTCCCCTTAGGCCACTTTTCAGCCCCAACATGCACATTCTCAAAAGCCTCTTTTGATAGGTATAAAGACATCCTGCGCTTTGTGTTTCATATGAAAAGAAGGCCCAAAAAGCCCCCTCTCTCCGAGCGGAGTGTCGCCGAATATCTCCAGACCCACGGCTATTCAGACATGTTTATCCAAGATTGTGTGGTCCCCCTTGGCCTGTGTATTTTGGCAGCGACACCGGCTGAAATTCTCGAAATGCCGATGGCCCATTTCCATGACGCGCTGCAAACTCACGGCATGTTTCGCATGCGCAGTAGGCCAGCCTGCCGAAAACTTATGAATGAAGCGGCGCTTTGTACGACGATACGCGCGAGATGGCGTGTCACATGTCACGTGAATACGCCGATTCGCCGCATCCACCGCGATCTCATCGGGGTTTCTCTAGAAGCAGGTACTGAAAAAAAACGCTTTGACAAGGTGATTATCGCCACCAGCGCGGATACCGCCTTGGCGTTATTGGAAACACCCAGCGATGCAGAAAAAGAAACCCTCTCTGTCTGGCAATACGGCACACAGAGATACCCCATACTGACAGCGGCTGCCCTGGCCCACCAACCCGCACTATCCAATCTTAATGGGCAGCAACACAGCTTCTTTTGTGGAAGCTATTTTGGCCTTGGTCGTCCAGAAGATGCGGTGCGTGCGACACTAGCGGTGCTGCATCATTTTGGCACCCGCATGTAATCGCTGCCTAGGGGTGGGTCCGGGGGCAAAGGTCCCGGCTGCTCCCCGAGGAAGCGAGAGCCTAGCTTGGTAATTAGCCCATTTACGCAATGATTCTTGCCGTGTATACTCCTTATTAAGTCCGGGAGTTTTTAGCTCTTGGTCAATCTGTTCGAGGTGTCCGTATGAAGCTTTTTGTAGGAAATTTGCCATTTACAATCACAGAGGATGAACTCCGTGATGCTTTTGTATCCGTAGGCGATGTTGCAAGTGCAAAAATCGTAGTAGACCGCATGACTGGTAAGTCACGTGGGTTTGGTTTTGTAGAAATGCCAAATGATGAGCAAGCTCGCACTGCAATTTCTCAATTACATGATAGAGAATTGAAGGGCCGAAAGCTAGTCGTAAACGAAGCAAGACCTAAAGACGCTTAGTTTTTTCTTTCTATAAACCAATTAAAGCCCCCAACTCTTTTTAAAGTTGGGGGCTTTTTTTTTCTTTTTTTTAAGCCGCCCAATTAGAACCGCCATCATGCCTATTGTCGGTTTGAGAACATTGCGACCACGGTTTTTTTGAATGTGGGCGAAAAATGTTTCGCCCCTACGGGATGGGGTGATCCGGTGGTTTTTCATCCTCCCATTCCTTGTCTGAACCTCGACTGGCCTTCAAGCTGGAAAACGTGGCCGGGTATAGCAGCAATCAGGTGCTGAAAATCCTCAAAACTGGGATCACGCTACAACCGGTGCTCGATGAGATCTATCCCATACCTGAGAGCCATGTACGTGGCGACGACGTCGCGGTGCGACTGGTGTATCAGAATATGAAATATTCTGATAGTGCTGGCAATGAAATTTCTATTGATAGTTTGAAGGTGGGAGTCGCTAGCTCGAACGAAACCATCGGGGTGGAACTCGTTGGAACGGATAGCTTCGAACAAACGATGGCCAACGTCCGAAACCTCAACCGACTAGAAGCCTCGGCGACTTTGAATAATTGGCCGGAGGGGCGGTATAATGTCACGGCGAAGGCGCATGATTCGTACAATACGGAGAGTTGGGCTCGGTATTCGTTTGTCATGGATAGGACAGGGCCAACGGTAGACATATCAGCAGTGGGCGCAGTCGCGCCCACTGCTGATATGTCTACCAAAGAGATTACGTATATGATGACCGATACTTACAGCGATCAGAGCTACACGGTATCTCGCCAGCTCATTGCGTCTGGCGATGTGGTGGTGACGTCGAATGTGATGGCGACGGCGAATAACGGGCAACATGCGTGGGTATTGCCGATGAGCGTGCTGATCGATCTCAGTGACGGCGTCTACACCGTGCGGGTAGCCGCTTCGGACAAGGCGGGGAATCGTAGCACGTCGGATGCGACCTTTCGGGTAGACCGTGCGCCGCCAATTGTGACGGGGGTGACCGGATTGAAGTCGGTGTATGTGGCGCGGGACCGTCAGATTCAGGCGTCTTTTGTGTTCGATGAAGCGGTGTTTGGGATGGCGTCTTTGGCGTGGGTAGGACCGCTGGGGGCGTCCATCGCGGTGACAGAGAACCCTGTGGCGGGGATGCCGTTGCAGAGTACCCGCAATGCCCAAGGACAGCATGCGGTGCAGGTTGCGATGGGGGTTGATTGGGCTGGGTTTCCTGATGGGAGGTATCAATTGCGGCTCATGATGACCGATGGGGTGGGCAATCAGGCGGTGGTCACACGGGATATGCTGGTGGATAGGACCCCTCCCTCGATTTTAGGGATGACCGTTGACCCCATGGTGATCTCTGCGAAGGGTCCTCAAATGTTGAAAGTTGCGGTGCAACTTTCAACATTTGAGGATATGGAAAAATGGGAGGCGAGAATCGTTGATGGAGGCGGGATCGAAAGGGCGATAGCCCTTTCAGATACAACGCTAGTGAGCTCGAGTGAGGGGGGCATGGGGGTGATCTTCACCCTCGATGCTACGGCGTTGCCCAAAGGCCCCGGCAGCATTCGCTTTGAGGTCAAAGACCGCAACGGGAATGTGAGCGAAACCCGCATGCCTGTGATCAAAGACGGGATGTCTCCCGTCATCGCCCATCCCCGTAGCCAAGATTCTGTGGATACAGTGATAGCGATCAGTGGACATGTTATGGATCCTGATTTTATGAATACACAACCGATGCAAAAGTATAAATTGCTCTATAAACGGGGTGCTCACACCGTTTCTGCACCTGCAGATGTGGCTGACTTTCTCTCCAATCCTGAAACCCTCTGGGTGCCAGCCCGCCATCGCAAGGGTGGGGGTAACCTGCTCGCAAATGAAGGCAATGTGGAGCTCCGGGCCCAAGATATTCTCGGCTATTTGTAACTATCTAGCCCCCTCAAAAACGAGTGACTGATTAAGCGCGGCCTGAATGGTTTCCAAAATGTTGAGGCCTTGTTTTTTTGCGGTCTCAATAATGGAGAGCAAAACAGCATGTCGTTCAGCGCCACGCTTGCTTCTAAATCCCC
>CANNCG010000017.1 GCA_947502965.1 bacterium
TATCTGGGAAACCGTTTTTTGACTTCTCATTGCTTCTAGCGCCACTCGCGCCTTTATATCCGCACTGTAACTTTTCTGTTTCTTCCCCATATTCGTGTCCTCCAGAGTCTATCTATTCTACTGGTCCACTTTTTGGGGGCAAGCTCAATCCTCACTGTATGTCCGCTGGCTCAGTCCGCTTTTTTGCCAGCATATATATTCCGCTTCCCAGTCCATCACTTTCTCTTTTTCCATGCTTGCCCTCCGTAGTTTTTGTTTCCTACAGAACTTTAGCCCTATTTTTTGGCGGGGGGCAGTATGGGGTTGCTGGAGCGCTTACGAAAGCGGTCTCAAAGAGCTCCGCCCTTTGGATCCCCTTTCGGGTGCATCACGCTAGGGGCAATGATGAGATTGTGAGGGGTTCCAACACCGACACAATCTCCAAATGTGGCGTATGGGGAAACATATCGACGGCTTGGAGCGATGTCACCCCGTAGCCCAAGAGCGCAAAATCGGCGATATCCCGTTTCCAAGTCACGGGTTGGCATGAGACATAGACAATTCGTTTGGGGCTGCGTGCCGCGATGCGTGCGATGACTTTGGGCTCCAATCCTGAACGCGGGGGGTCTACCACGATGGTATCGGCTTCCAATGCGTTGAATTTGAGAACGTTTCGGACACGGCCTTCGATGAAGGCAATATTTCGAAGGCCATTGGCGTCGGCGTTGGTTTGGGCATCCTTGATCGCGCTGGGATGCTCTTCGATACCGATGACCTCGCGGACTTGGGAGGCAATCAACATCCCAATGGTGCCTGTGCCGCTGTAGAGATCCAGTACCCGTTGTTCAGCGGTGAATGCCCCTGCACGCAACACCTCTTGGTAGAGGACTTCGGCTTGTTTGGTACTGGTCTGAAAAAAAGCACCCGGAGACAATCTGAACGTGGTTCCCAATAGTTTTTCCTCCAAATAGGCCTCCCCACTGAGTAATACATAGGCGCCTGGGGTAGAGGTGTCAGCGCTGCCTGCGTGGATACCGGCAAGCACGCCAGACATGGGAAACGTGGACATGATCCTATTCGCCCATTCTGTGAAGCATGGGTCCATGCGGTTGACGATGAGCGTAATGAGGAATTTTTCTGTGGTTTTGCTATGCCGGAGGGTGAGATAGCGCAGATAGACGGGGTCTTCTTGGGTTTGCGTGTGGCTGTTGGGCCAAGCGAGAAAGCCGCGCTCTCGGAAAAACGTACAGGTTTCGGCCAAAATAGCATTGGCGATGGGATCCAAGAGTTGGCAGTCTGGGGTAGGGACAATGGTGCGGAAATCCCCTCGTTTTTTGAGCCCTAGAATCAGCGTTGATGCCGACGCTGATTCTAGGGCGTTTATTCCAAAAACATAATCCATTTTGTTTCTGTGAAATCGGGTTTCAATCGCAGGTAAAATAGGTCCGCTTTGGCTATCTTTTAAGGGGCCTAAAAACCGGTCCAAACTTTCTTGTTTGAGTCCCAGTTGGATGCTGTAGGCAAGGTCAGGGAATCGGCATCCCCCGCAGAGTCCCGCCACACTGCAATGTCCTGCTTGGCGGGTGGCCGTATTACTCACCAATGATAGTCTTCTGGCTTTCCAGACACCGGCTTTTTTGCCAAAAACCTGAATGTCAACGGTGTCGCCAGGGAGACAATTTCCGATTTCGATTTGGCGTCCTTCGTGGGTGGCGATGCCCATGCCCGCCATGTCGAGATGGGTGATGGTGACGGTCAATTGGGGAAAGGGTTTTCTCGCCATGGCTTAGTTTTTCAGCAAGACAAAGGGTCTTTTTTCACCAGGGTTTAAAACGGCAGCGGCGGTATCTTCAAACGAATAGCCCGCTGGCGGATGACAGCTAACGGGTAGTTCACGGGTGGCGTTGTTTTCTATTTCCAAAACAGAACAGGGGGTATATCGCATACGCAGCGACCCCTCTGTGATAGGGATGGTAAATGTCCACGGATGTATCCAACAGGCGTCGGGTAGCCACTGAGCAATCTGATAGCCGGTGTTGCTTTCATGGACCAAGGCATGCTGAAAAACGGTGAGGAAAAGACCTGAGGCGGCCAAGTGATGGCCGGTGCCAGAGGCGCCCATGTGGGTTGTCGGGTGTAGGCTTTGAGGGAGTGCGCCGGTGGGGGAGACTTGCTGCATGGCCCATGTCAGAATGGGCTTGCAGCGGGAATCTTGTCGCAAAATGTAGACCATGGCGAGCAAGAGATTTTCGACCAAGGGATAGCCTGCGGGGTGGGCCCTACTAAACAAGAGATCTTCGTATAAAAAATGGTTTTGCAAAGTCATTAAGGTAGTGCTCACGCGGATGTTCTGCGCGTCGATGAGCGAGAGCGGGAAGACGCTGAGGAGGCTGGTCACGATGCCGGGTTCCTGCCAACGGGTGTTTCCAATAGGGAGCATAGGGGGCAGATGTTGGCATTGTGTCCAATAGGTCAATGCCGTTTCTATCGCCGCTTCGAGCGCGTTTTTTTTGGTAAAAAGGGCGTTTTTTTTCGGGCCTTCGGGCGTCATGGCGATGGCCAAGGTGAGGATGCCCCATGTCCAAAAGTAGGTGAGCCAATAGGGGCCTGTTCCAAACGCGTGGTCCAACGGATTGACATGAGATTTTTGGGGCAATGCGTGTGTGGGCAGCGCTATGGCCATGGCGATTTTAATGGTTTTTTGTAGGATTTCTGCTGGGGGTTCACCCACAATCGCGCGCTTGTTTTGATACATGACGAGTGTCAGACACGCGGTCATAGGGCTGGGGGATTGTTTGAACGTGGCCGTGCGTTGCGCCATACTATTTTGGCAGATGTTGGGGGCCTGAGGATCTTGCGTAGAGGTCCAAGCCAAGAGCCCCCACTCGGCCCACCAGCCCCATGGGTCTTGGTCGGGGTTTGTGTGTTGCGCTTGTGTGAGATGGTAGATTTGGTGGTCTATGATGCGCTGAAAAGTATTTTCTTGAGATAAAAAACCCACTGCTTGAGATTTGGACGTTTGGGGGGGTGTACGGTTTTTGAATGTCTGAATCCATGTTTTGAGCTGTGTTTGTTCTAATGGGTTGATAAGTTCTTGTGCAAAAGACAAGCTGTTGTTGAGCGGTAGCCACGCCTGAATGTGGGCTTGTTTTTGTGAGATGCGATATTCGACAAAGCCGCTGGCAAATTCGGAGGGGCAGGTGGTTTTGAGAAGTTGTTCAAAACGGCCGATATGAGAGGCTGTGTCGCCTTCGGAAAACGGCAAGAAAAGCACATTCTGGGGTGTTTGTGAGAGGACAAGGCCCAACTGCTTATTGACCATTATGGCGCCGTCAGACAGATAGGTCAGGTCTCGAATCGGAAAAACATCGGTGACGCCGTAGGGTCGTATGGCCAGAAATAGAGAGATGGGACTGTCTATTTCTGAGAGTGTTAGGCTAAGATATCCTGCGGGTGTGGGCTCGCTTGCGAGGGTGATGGTGAGGACTATTTGAACACTTGGTAGCACGTTGCTCACGGTGATGGCCCCATTTTCAAACGTTTGCTGGGGATTGGGCATGGTGGCCAAATTGAAAAACTGCCCATCTTGCATGACCCAGATGTCCAGAGACCATGTGCCATTTGGGCTGCACATGCCCACCGGATCTACCGTGAGATGGGCTGTTTTTTGTGGGAGCCTTAGGGTGGTCCACGACCGATAGGCGGTATTGCCGAAGTGTAGGCCATCCAACGGGCTTTGAAATGTGGGACTATCGGGAGAGAGTTGTTTCTGTGCCCAAAAAGGCAACACACGCCCTTCTGGGTGACAGAGATAGGCCGTGTTCGCGAGCGATAGCGGGAGCTGTGAAAGTGGAAGCGGCGCTGTTTTTGGGCGACTCATGACTCGGATTCCGTAGGGTCTGTTTTTTTGCGAAATTCCAGCTGACGGATGCGCCGTTTGGCCACATCGCGTACGACGATATCATAGCCCTCAAAGGGGAATTGCTCCCCTCTTGCGGGGACATGTCCGAGTTGGGTGAGGACAAATCCGCCGATGGTGTCGTAATCATCGCTCTTGGGAAATTTGCAGTGAAGTTTGTCCCCTAGGTCTTCGATATTCATACTGGCGTCCACGATAAAGGAATGGGGGGTGAGTTGGCGCATGCTGGGTTGTTCTCTATGGTCATATTCATCTCTGATTTCGCCTACGATTTCCTCCAGAATATCTTCTAGTGTCACCACACCGGCCATACCGCCATATTCGTCGACCACGATAGCCAGATGGATACGTCCATTGCGCATTTCATTGAGGAGATCTTCGATATTTTGTGTTTCGGGAATAAACGTGGCTTCTCGCATGTGGGTGCTGACTTCTTTAGAGGCATCTTTGTCGGATAGTTGCAGTAAATCTTTGGCATAGACGATGCCGACAATGTTGTCGATTTTATCTTTGTACACAGGGATACGGGAGTGGCCCCGTTGGACCATGAGTTCAATGGCATGTTGCAAAGAGGCATGGGCGCTAATGCAAAAGGTGTCGGTGCGCGGGGTCATGATTTCTCGTACCACGGTTTTGGAAAAGTAGAAAATACTGTCGATCATTTCTTTTTCTTCTTTTTCCAAGATGCCATCTTTTTGGGCCTGGTTGACGATGGCTTTGATTTCATCTTCGGACAAGATACGGCGTTGGTCTTCTTCGCTGCCAACGCCCACTTGGTCTAGGGCCCAGCGCAAGGCGATGACACCCAAACGGAAGGGGAGTAGCAATGCCATGAAGACAATAAAGGGCAGGATTAAGTAACGGGTTAACAAGGCCCTCTGTTTAACGGGAATCAATCGGACAATCCCATGGGATATGCCCAAAATGAGGGCGGTAATGAGGCCGGCAGTGATCATGCCGTTGAGAAAAAACAACCATGGCCATTCTGGGGTCAATCGTGAGGTGTAGACGCCCAGTCCCATGGTCATGAGCGAGGCGCTCATCAAATACCCTACCTGGAAACCTATTTGTAGTTTTTTGGGGGTCGTTAGCCATTTTTCGAGCAAAGACATGCCAAAGAGACCTTGCTTGCCTTGTTCGCGCAGCTGTTGGCGGTTGATAGAGGCAAAGGCCACTTCCGTGATGGCAAAGTAGGTATATAACAGGGTAGAAACAAAAAAAAGCATCAGTGACAGACCGTTGATGTCATCCAAAGTAGTGAGCATCCTTCTAGGCACGTAGCCCAATGAATTTGGGTACAAAAATCAAACTGGCGATGAGAGCATTCACCCCTAAAGCCGCAATGTTTTTTGCGGCTTTGAACGTGGACGGCGGAGTGGGTATGATGCGAGAGAGGGTGATTTCAAGAGCGGTATGGATAAGTTCGCTCATGAGGACCATCCCAATGCTGAGGAGGACCAATCCCCATTCCAGCGGTGGAATCGAAAACACGCATCCTGTGCCTATGACCGCAGTGGTGACCATGAGCTGAAAACGCATGTGGGGTTTAGCTCTTAGGACCATCCAGAAGCCACTGGCATCACAGTAAAAGGCTTTGGAAACGGTGTCGCAAGTGTTGCGCCGCTTCTGCGGCTGAAGAACGTCTGTGGGTATCATACGGGTGTATGCAACAGATCATAAATCTGATACTGCATCTCGTCCATCTCCGTTTGGTCTTCAGGGCTTTGATCGTCATATCCGAGGAGATGTAAAATGCCATGGATGATGAGGATTTTGAGCTCTTTTTCGAGACTGTGCCCAAGCGCGGTGGCCTGCAGCTCCGCTTGCTCAACGGAGATGTACAAATCCCCGAAGAGGGGCCGGATGTTCTCGGCTTTGCCGAGAACATCGTTTTTTTCTGAAAGGGCTTCGCCCTTTCGATCCCGTTCCGAAAAAAGAGGGTACTCGGCAACGCCGAGCAGAGGGTTCAAAAGGGCGTCATCCTTTTTGTCCGGTTCCGAAGAGGTGGGGATGCTGGGGGCGCTAGCCCCCGAAAAAAGAGATTTCTCGGCAACGCCGAGCAGGGGGGTCAAAAGGGCGTCATCCTTTTTATTCACAACATCATCCTCTTCGGATAAATCGAAGGTGATGATGTCCGTCGGCCAGTCATGGTCCAAGTGAACCCTATTCATCTCATGGATACTTGCGTTGTCAAAAAAGGTGAATTCCAGTTCAGACCCTGTCACATGGAGATGTGCTAAAACATGGGAAATAAAGAGCTCTGAGGAGAAGGGGATCTCCAAGAGGACATTGCAACAGAGGCTATTTTTTGGATTTGGTTTGTTTGATGATGGCATCTATTTCCTCCTGATAATCCAAACGGGTGTGATAAATGCCGTGAAAAACCCGTAAAAATGTGACTTTGATGGTGTCAATTTCACGTAAACTCAAGGGGCAATCATCCATCTGCCCATCTTCAATTTTGTCATGAAATATTTTTTCTATCATGGCTTCTATTTTGGGGAGCGTTGGTTTTTCCATCGCGCGAATGGCGGCTTCTACCGAATCTGCAAACATGACCACACCACATTCCTTAAAATGGGGCTTGGGGCCAGGGTATCGGAAGGCCTCTTTTTCTGTTTCTGGGTCGCGTATTTCTTCGAGGTGTTTTGCTTTTTCAAAGAAAAAAGACACCAGTGTCGTGCCATGATGCTCGGCGATAAAGTCTTTGATCATACTGGGCAATTTATATTTTTGGGCCAGCTCCACCCCGTCCCGTGTATGGGCCACAATGAGCATTTTGCTCATGCGTGGGGTGAGGTTGTGGTGTGGGTTTTCACCTGAAAATTGGTTTTCTGTGAAAAAATGGGGTCGTTTTATTTTGCCTATGTCATGGTAGTAGGCCCCAACCCTGCAGAGAATAGGATTGGCTTGAATCGCTTCTGCTGCTGATTCGGCCAAATTGGCCACCATGAGGGAATGCTGGTAGGTGCCAGGTGCAGACATCATGAGCCGTTTGAGGAGTGGGTGATTGAGATTTGCCAATTCCAGAAGTGTTTGGGGTGTGGTGATTTTGAACATGGCCTCAAGATAGGGGATAATGGCAAGCACTGTCATAGATGACAAAATTCCTGTGACCAGTCCGCCGCTCATGTTGGTGGCAAACCACCATGGATCTGAGATTTCCCGTAGCAGTCCATACATCAAAATGAGAAGGGCATGACTGCCCCCGATGAGATAGCCCGCGAGCATGAGTTGTGATCGGGAATGGCGTTTGTGAATCGAAAAAGTACTGACACAGCTGCTAGAAAATAGAAAGATCATCAGATAAATGTCGCCGAAATACATAAGTCCAATCAGCATGGCCAGTTGGCTGCAAATCATGAGGGCAATATTGGGACTAATCATTTGGGAAAGGAGCAATGCGGCTACGGGAAGTGGGATTAAAAAACAGGGTTTTAACAGTTCAGGGAGAAAGGATATTTTCTGAAAAAGAAAGGCGATAAGTGTGATCAAAACCGTGATCATCGCGATAAAAAGCAGGTATTTTCCATGCAGGGCTTTGGGACTGAAAATCACAAGGAAACGTATCAGAATCCAGGCGAATATGGCGCAGAGCATCCAGATTCCGATGCATTTGGCGATGTTTGTCTTTTGGCCATGAAGATTGAGAGCTTTGAGGGTTTCGATATGGGTATCTTGCACGACTTCCCCACGGTAAATAATAGGCTCCCCTTCTTTGAGAATAGTCATAATGGGTTTGATGTTTTGCATTTCCCGTTCTTGTGCCTTGCGGGTGAGGGGGATGTTGTGGCTGAGATTGGGACGAATGAGGCGGCTCACAAGAGCGGTAATCAGGGCTTCTGTAGACGCATCGAGATGCAAGGCTTCGAGCTCATCATGAACCCGTGATTGTATGCTGGTGTGGTCCACATCACGAACCCCATGGAGGAGCATTTTTTCGATGATTTCTGAAGTCAGATTCTCCAGAACATCTAGGGACTTAATATCGGCTTGGAGGAGCTTTTTCTGTTGCTTCTTTGTGAGGGTTAAGATCAATGACTTGTCTTTGACAATGGCATCTTGTTGGTAGGCACGGATTTCTGTAAATAGAGAGACACTGTTGGCTTTGATTTCTTTGTTAATCGTTTCGTCGACGGTGTAGACCTTCTCTACCAATGCCGCACGTTTTTTGCGAAGCTCCATTGTTTTTTCTTTGTCTGTCTGGGTTTCAAATTCGAGATATCGGGGAGACATAAGGGTGTCTTGGGCGACATCATTGGATCCAATAGGAATGTTGGTCGGTACGTAGGGCAGTGCGATAAAAGTGGCAATCCCTGTGACCACCAGGAGAATGAGGCCCAGCCGGATATAGCGGTTATACGAAGTGAGCCTTACCCACGTGAATCCAGTGCGCATGATGATACCGTTTAAACCATGTCATTTGTCGTTTTGCAAATTGACGTGTTTTGATTTGGATTTTTTCGATACAGGTTTTCTCTGTTATCTTGTGGTCCAAATAGGCGATAATATCCCTGTATCCGAGGGCTTTAAAGGCGGGCGCATCGGGCGATACCTCATGGCGGAGTGTATCCACTTCCGCGATCCACCCATTTTTGATCATAGAGAGGGTGCGTGTCTGAATCCGTGTGGTGAGGGTATCCCATTTGTCGGTCAGCCCGATGCAACAGATGTCCGATCGCATCGTATGGGTGAGGGGTCTGGCCAGAGAAGGCAATTCGCCGGTTTCGAGGATGGCGAGCCCACGCAAAATACGGGCAGGATTTTGGGCGTCAATTCTGGCGGCATAGGCGGGATCTTTGGTGGCCAGTTCGTGATACAACGCGGTTTTTCCTTCTGCGGCAAGTCTGTTTTGGAGGGTGTGTCGTATCTCCTGATCCCCATCTTCTTTGAGGAATTCAAATTTGTAGAGCAGGGCATGGCAGTACAGACCTGTTCCCCCACAAATAATGAGGGGATTGGAGGTGTTGCTGAGGATCGTATGTGTGGCGTCGGAGAAGGCTTTGACCGTGTATTGTGTTTCGGGCGCACAGATATCGATGAGATGATGGGGGATGCCGTTGCGGTCTGCGATGGGTAGCTTTGCGGTGCCTATAGTGAAGCCCCTGTAGACCTGAAACGCGTCTGCCGAAATAATTTCAGCCCCAGTTTTTTCAGCCAGAGCCAAGGCTAGCTGGGATTTTCCCACGGCGGTAGGTCCAAAAATCATACAGGTGCGGATGCCCTGATCGAGCGCTTTTGCAAATACGGTGTGTGCGTCTTCAATCATGGGGTCGATGATAGGGTATCGGGTGTTTTTGTGGCAAATGGGGGCCCTCCCCATTTCCCACGTGTTGGTATTGGAGAGGTGGCCCTTGTCTCAATTGGGGCGGTCTTATAGAATCCACCCCCTAATGCAGGATTTTTTTAGACAGCACGTATTTCCCAAGTTGACAGATATCCAAGCGTGGATTCAGACCAAACAACATGGCATGCGCACGCCTTTCTATGCATCGGTAGATATTCGTTATGCGGGGTTCAAGATAGCGGGTGTGGATACCAATCTCTTTCCTGCGGGATTTAACAATTTGGATGTATCGGATCTTCCCCTCTTGGTGCGTCGTTTGAAAGACCGACTCTTAGCGGATGTTCCTGGCTGTCGCAGTGTGTTGCTGATCACAGAAGAACACACCCGAAACCCATGGTACATCGACAATATTCATGTGTTGGCGACCCAGATCCAGGCGGCGGGATTTCGTGTACGCATGGCAACTTTTTTGAATAATGATCCGGAATTTTGCCAAAAATCGAACCATCTCATGTTGCAATCGGCCTCGGGTGCACTGTTGCGTTTGGATTGTTTGCACCACGTGGTAGGCGAACTGGTTTCTGGTGCCTATGTCGCGGATGCCGTATTGCTTAATAATGACTTGTCTGCGGGTATCCCTTCTATTTTGGCGCACATTCAATTGCCTGTTTTGACGCCCCCAGGCGCCGGGTGGCATGCCCGTGGGAAAGCCCAACATTTTTCGTTTGCGAATGCCTTGATTCGGGAGATGTGTGCGGATGTGGGCTTGGATCCTTGGTTGTTTTCGGCCTATTTTGGGGCCGTCTCGGAGGTAAATATTCACGAGGAGTTGGACAGGAAAAGGGTCTCAGAAGCTGCCAAGATTTTGTTTGCCAGAATTGCTGCAAAGTATGCGGAATATGGTATTCAAGAAAATCCTTTTGTCTTTATGAAAGCGGATTCTGGGACCTATGGGATGGGAATTCATGTCTTGGAATCACCGGATGAAATACAGGCTATCAACCGCAAGGTGCGTAATAAACTCCACAAAGGCAAACAGTCTCAGGTAATAGGAAAGTATCTTTTACAAGAAGGGGTTCCCAGTGTTGTGCGTTATAAGGGTCAGATGGCGGAGCCGTGTTTTTATCACATTGGGCCTGACGTGGTGGGCGGTTTTTTGCGGGGGCACCCAGAGCGGTCATCGCGGGAAAATTTGAATGCGGCGGGGATGACCTTTTCCCCGATAGCGGTCACCGCTTCGCATGGGGGGGCTGAGGAAAACACAGGCCTTTGGTTGCCGGAGGGGACATCCGGGGAAGAGGTGGTGCTTTTTGTGGCGATGAGCAGCTTGGCGGCGTTGGCGGCTGGCCAAGAATTGGCCTGGCTATAAGTGCGCAAGGGTGCGTAATGATGTGTCTGGGTGCGCTTGGGAACAGGGGCTAGGTACATTTTTTTATGAAGGGGTACCCTTTTCGTTTTCGACGGGGGCCACCTTTGCGGCGGTGATTGCCGATGTTCTTCATGCCGTGTATGCGGATAAATCAGGATTGTTTGTGGAGGAATTGGGTGCCGGCTTGGGCATGCTGTCGGTACATGTGTTGCAGGCGTTACGCGAGAAATCCCCCGATTTGTTTTTGAAAACACAGCTTCATGTGACAGAGTTTTCCCAGACATTGGCAAAGGAATTATGTGATACCGGGGTGTTCTCCGCTTTCTTGGATAGGGTGACTCTGGGTCAGGAAGACTGTCGAGGTATATCCGGGCGCTCTCCTGATGTGGTGCTGATGGCCTATGTTTTTGATGCCATTCCGGCGCGTCAGTTGGTATTTCAAGCGGGATCATGGTGGGAGCGTCGCGTGACCCTCACCCTGCCAGAGCGCCTGGTGTGGGATGGGCGTTCTTTCCCCCCGTGTCCGGTTGCCGCTGCGGCGCTTTTGTCTGAAACAGGGCCCATGGCCTTTTCACTCTTGCGGCAGGTGTGGCCTGAGGTGACAGAAACCGAGACCTTGACGCCTTTGTTGTGGGAAGGGATTCCCGTGGGAGACAGAGCGGCCTTGCAGGAGATGGCGTCCTCGTTGAGAGATGGCGACTGTCTGCGGTTAAATTATCCATCAGGGTTGTCCGATATCTTGGATGGGATTTGGGATAGACTGTCTAAAACTGGGCTATTGTTGGTTTACGATGTGGGGGGGATGACCCATGCCCAGACACCGTCTTGGGAGGATTTGCAGACCCATTATGGATTGACCGTTTGTGCGATGGTGCCCTTTTCCTTGATACAGTCTTGGGCGCTACGACGGGGGATCTGTTGTCGCTATACCGATCACCCAACAGGCAATAGCCAGGTGATGCTGCTCTCGCATCAGCTTGTTTTAGAGGCTGTCTGGGACCCCTTGGCGGCGGTTTCCGAATCCTATGCCTATCGCCACTATGCCCAAGTGCTGCATGATATTCAGGTCAAGACGGCGGAGACTTTTGGGGCATTGTCCGTGTCAGAGATTCGCGAAAAAGGGGCGATGGTGTTGGGGCTTTCGCCTGGAATGGCGTCTGATTATACGGTACTCATGCATGTGGCCACGCGGTGTTATAGCGAAGGGGTCTATGCACAAGCCTACGCGTTTCTTGAGCGCCTCTTGTGGGATTATGCGGCGGTCGGGGCCAGCGCATGGCTGTTGCAGGGAAAAGTTTTGAAGGCCTTGTCTGAGACAGAGGGCGCGCGACAGGCCTTTTTGCGGGGATACACCATTGCCCCGCAGGAGGAATATCTCTTGTATGAATTGGCGGTTTTATCGCTCTCCCAACGGGATTATGCGGCATATGTTGTGTACGCAACGGCCTATTTGCGTTATCGGTGTTATTTGCCGGATATTTGGGAAACGACAGTGACCGTGTTGTTGTGTAAGGGGCTCTTGGGACAAAAAGAAGAGGTGCGTGCAGGGATTGAGGCAATGGCGGGGTTGTCGGCGAAAGGCCTTTTACCCGCAGGTCTCATGGCCAAAGTGGCCGAGATTCAAAGCGCGTTGGCCCTTTGAATCCCCAAGCGGTGAATGCCGGTTATTTTTTTGCTTCGCCGGATTTGATGACAGATACCTTTTTGATGATCACATCGTCTTTGGGGACATCTTGCAAGTGGCCGACAGATCCTGTTTTGACGGCTGCAATGGCGTCTACGACGGCGAGGCCTTCGATGACTTTGCCAAATACCGCATAACCATAGCCTTGTTGTGTTTTGTTTCTGTGGTCTAGTGCGGGATTGTTGATCGTGTTGATGAAGAATTGGGCGGTGGCACTGTTGATGTCTGAGGTACGGGCCATGGCAATGGTACCACGGACGTTGGAAAGGGCGGCTGTGGCTTCGTTGGGAATGGGCTCTCGTGCGGCTTTTTGTTTGAGCTCTGCTTCAAATCCACCGCCTTGGATCATGAAGTTTTGAATAATGCGGTGGAAAATGGTGCCTTCGTAAAATCCATCTTCAATGTAACCAATGAAATTGGCCACTGTTTTCGGGGCTTCTTGGTCAAAAAGTTCGATAATAATGTCGCCTTTGGATGTTTCCATGCGGACAACGGTGTGGGCTTCGTGAAGTTTTTTTGCTTCTGAGGGCGTGGACATAAGGGTTCCTCCAAGGAATAAAATGGTGAGCAGAATACGATACTTTAGCATAAGCGCGCCCCTTCGTGGATAATCTGTAAAAAGCTAGCCGCTTGCAAACTGGCGCCGCCCACCAACGCACCCTCAATATCGGGTTGGGTGAGGAGCGATTTTGCATTCTCAGGTGTGACGGAGCCCCCATAGAGCAGGGAGATGAGACGGCCTTTTTCGCCGAGTCTTTCGACGAGCAACTGTCGAATAAAGGCATGGACTTCTTGGGCTTGCTCAGGGGTGGCCACCTGTCCTGTCCCAATGGCCCAAACGGGTTCATACGCGACGATGAAGGAGGCCAAGAAAGGGGCTTCATTAAACAATGCATTCAGCTGTGTGCGAATGACCTGAAAGGTTTTGTTCCCTTGGCGGTCTACAAGGGTTTCCCCGACACAGACAATGGGGATGAGATTGGCGTGTGCCGCAGCAAAGGCCTTTTTGGCGACAAGATCACTGGACTCGCGATAGAGGTGCCGACGTTCAGAGTGGCCTACGAGAACAAACTTGCAGCCTGCATCGCGAAGCATGGTCCCTGAAATTTCGCCGGTAAACGCGCCTTTTTCTTTTTCATTTAAATTTTGTCCTCCAATGGAGAGATTGGGGGTGTCTGCGTAGGATGCCGCGGTATGCAGTAGGGTTGTGGCTGGGCATACAATGCAAGATACCTGCCCAGATGAAACCGTGGGATCTGTACAAAATTCTTTAAAAAAAGAGATGGCCTCTTGGGTGTTTTTATTCATTTTCCAATTTGCAACAATAATGGGGCGTATCATGGGGCGTCTCCTATTGGGATAGAAATAACATTAATAAAACAGTGATCACGGTCATGGCTTTCATCAACACTGCAGCCGAAGGGCTTAATACTTCCCCGAATGCGGTGCCGATCAATCCTGCAGTGGTGCTTTCATAGTGTCGGGGTGTTCCCAGTCCGCCGAGATGGCCATTTTCGATGTGCTTTTTAGCTTGGAGTAGGCTGTCTCCAGTAATGGCCCATTGATACCCAGACAAAGTTGCCGAGAGAAAGACCCCCATCGCCAGTGCGAGAAGAGTCGTGCTGCCAAACCAGAAGGCCACAGAGATGGGGACCATGGCCATGACGACGACGGGTAAAATAAGGCTGTCATTGGCAATTCTAGCCAACTTATCTGCGGCTTTGACGACGTCTGGCTTTGCTTTTTTCTCGATGAGAAAGGGGATCTCGTTAAACTGTCGGTTGATTTCATCGATGACTGTTGCGGTGGCATATTGGTCTCTCTTGAGAATGAGTCCTGAGATAAGGGAGGGAATGCTAAGCCCGATAATAAAGCCGGCCATGGGTGAAACAGCCATCCATTGACCAAGAACGGTGGAAGATCCTGGTAGGGCAATGAGGGTAGCCATCATACTGGCCGATGCCAGTGTGGAGGTCGCAGACATGAACCCGCTTTGTAGGGCGACGGTGGTGGTTCCCAATTTGGAGGCCCGCTTTAAATTTTGAATGATAGTGGGATGGCTTTCTTCTAGAGCGGCCAGTTTGTGCGCACTTTCTGCAATAGGACCTACAGCCGTGACCGCCATGACGGGTCCCATGACGCTGACCATGCCCAGTGTGGCCAACATGAGTCCAAAAAATCCGGCATAGCTAAAGGTCAGAATGGCAATTAAGGCCAGGTAAAAAAAGTAAATTCCATTGCTCAAAAACCCATAAGCAATGCCTTCTTTGGTGACCAAAATGCTGCTGCGTTCTGCCAGTTTGGCCAAATATTGGGTGGGGGGAAAATGGTCTGTGGTGAGATATTCTGCGGTGAAGCCAATCATGGCAGCACCCAAAATGCCGGTGAGAAAGGGCCACGCGATTTGCAAGAGCGTGGTATTGGGCGTGATCAGCGGTGCAAAGGCATGGCCCAATAAAAAAATACCAACACAACAGAGTGCAATGCCGGCGTAAACCGCTTCGAGTAAGGCATTGCCTGAATGCTTGAAATGGATACGCAAGAAGGCCAAGAGCAATGACACAGGCGTGAGCAAGAGCATTACTGTAAAAATAAGGACCAAAAAAGCGGCAAAATAGTCTTTTCCCAGAGGGTTTCCCTGCAAAATGTTGGTGATAAAGAGAAAGAAACTCGCAAAAGCCAGACAAAATGAGGTGAGTAAATCTGCCAGAAACCCAGACAAATTGCTGGCCAAATGGCCCATGATATCCAGTAATGCACCGGGGTTCCGGGCATCAATAGGCTGTTTGGGCCGCATACGGTGGGTGATGGCCAAGCCATTGATACTGCTAGAGCGAAAAATGCTGCTGCCAATTTTGATGCAAACAGCGGCGGCTGCGACGCCCACACAGAAACCGACAGAGGCCGATAGCCCAAAGGCGATGATCACAGAGATGAGGCCAAAGGCGGTGAGCCCAAACATGCTGGCACTCAGCCCACATGCGATTCTGAGGATGGCGGTGAGGGACTCTTCGTAAAACATACTGCTTTTTGAAAAAATATGATGAAAAGCGGGACTCACCAATCGCAGGCAGATACTGGCGCCCATGAGTGTGAGGAGTGCGCCTATCCAGGCGGATACAAAGAGGCTCCATGACATCGTGAGTTGAAAAAAAATACCGCCTATTATATAGAGGATGCCTGTCATGTAGAGTATGAATTGCAAGACGGAAGCACTCACGCGAGACTGTAAGGTTTTGAGCCCATCTCGGAGGAGCTGGAGTATGAGTTGAGGGGGTGTCTGGTGTATGCCAGAGAAAAAAAGAAGGCCGATCCCAAAGACCAAAACCAAACCTGAGGCGACACATGCGATCAACAGCGCGCTCATTAATGTCATGCCATCACTCTAGCAGGAGGTTCTTGGGTGCGCCAGCCCCCAAGAACCAGGAATGGCGTAGGCGATGCTTTCCAAATGAGTGAAACAAACGATAGAGTTGGCAAATGTTCCCTTTTTTTAGCAGTACAAAATATTGGTGTGAAATTTTTTTCATTTATTTTCGATAACTCTTATAAGGACTTAAGAAAAATCTTGTCCCGCGTTCAAGTTCTAAGTGCAACACCTAGGATTTTTGATCCCAGAAAAAAGTGCACAAAACTGAAATGAAGCGATCTGACTAGAATAGCGCAGCTGCCCGCGAAGCAGGTCGAAGAGTCTAGACAGTTTAGCGGAATGGAAGTTAGAGGGAGTGCATGTCTAGAGTCTGCATAGTAGGGGTAAGACACTTTTTTGACAGGGTGTATTTGGCAACAAACCACGCAAAGAAAGGCTTAACCCCAATGAGCAAAAACACGGCAAATAAAGTCCATTCGTACAGTCATTTAACACGCGAAGAGCGCGAGGAGATCTCAATTGAGCATAGAACTAGGCTACTCAAAACGCAGGATAGCCCGGACTCTGAAACGAAACGTGAGCACGATTACTCGAGAATGTTCTCGAA
>CANNCG010000018.1 GCA_947502965.1 bacterium
TTCGTTCTCGGCCCGGTCGCGCCTACCCTAGGCGCATAAAACGTAGGCCCCATAGAAAGTTTTCTTATCATTAAACTAGTGCCATTACTTGACAAGGGGTCTCGATATTCCTGTTTTTTAGAAAAAAAAAAGGGGGGGCTAGATAGTTACCAAATTTACAAGGATTCGTCCTTTGTAAAAGGTTTCCCTAGCGGTCCCTGAGGGTTGCGCATCTACGATACGCAACCCTCAGGAAAATTAGAAATGAATGGCGCGATTGTCTGTCGCAGCCAAGGCCGCTTCTTTGATACTCTCACTAAATGTCGGATGTGCATGGGAGATAATCCCAATATCTTCTGCAGAAGCGCGATAGGACATCGCTACAACCGCTTCACCGATCAAATCGGCACATCTTGGGCCCATCATATGGACGCCCAAAATCTCATCTGTCTGAGTGGCGGCCAGAATTTTAATAAAACCTTCTGACTCTTCAGCAGCGCGTGCACGCCCCGAGGCTTTAAAGGGCGCAACTCCTTTTTTGTACGTGATACCAGCCGTTTTGAGCTCTTCTTCTGTTTGGCCAACCGAGGCGACCTCAGGCCATGTATAGACAACCCCTGGAATGCAATTGTAATCAATGTGCGCATGCTGACCGGCAATGATCTCTGCAACGGCGGCACCCTCCTCAGAGGCCTTGTGCGCCAACATCGCACCACGAACAGCATCCCCAATGGCATAAATGCCAGGAACAGTGGTTTCGAAATGATCGTTGATCGGAATGCGACCACGTTCGTCGGGGGCTAGTCCCACATTTTCCAATCCCAAACCAGCGGTGTAGGGACGGCGGCCAATCGCAACGAGGACATACTCGGCCTCTAGTGTGATAGGGCCGGATTTGGTTTCAGCTGAAACGGTGACGCTTTTTTTGCTGGCGTTGACGCCAGTGACTTTGGTCCCGAGTTGGAACTTTATTTTTAATTTTTTCAGAGAGCGTTCTAGCGCACTACCAAGTTCTTTGTCCATCGTTGGGATAATGGCATCCATAAACTCAACCATGGTAACATCTGTGCCGAGTCTGGCATAAATAGATCCCATTTCTACGCCAATAACACCGGCACCGATGATGGCCATGCTTTTTGGGATTTCGGTCAACGCAAGTGCCTCTGTTGATGAAATGACACGTTTGAAATCAAAAGGTACTGATGGTAGTGGGGTAGGTTCTGACCCCGTTGCTAAAATGATTTTTTTGGCGGTGATTTCACTGGTCTCTGTATCGGATTGTACTTGGATTTTACCAGGTGCAATTAAATTTCCAGTTCCCAGTAGTCGGGTGATTTTATTTTTTTGCACCAAATAGTCGATGCCTTTGGTGGTGGAAATGACCACGTCAGTTTTGCGCTTCATCATTTGTGCAAAGTCCACGCTGACAGCACCTGTTTGAATACCGTGAACACTGAACTTTTCGTTGGCTTGGTGCAGGAGCTCTGTAGATTCGAGCAATGCTTTGGAAGGGATGCATCCGACATTGAGGCATGTGCCGCCCAATGTTTTGCTTTTTTCGATCAATACAACGGAAAAGCCCAATTGAGCGGAACGAATAGCCGCAACATAGCCTCCAGGTCCGCCACCAATAACCGCGATATCATACGTTTGCATAGACTATACTCCCAATAACAAACGCGCAGGATCTTCCAACAACGTTTTGATTCTAACCAAAAACTGTACGGCATCTGCGCCGTCAATAATACGGTGATCATAGGTGACTGCGAGATACATGATCGGTCTGATTTCCACTTTGTCATCGATGGCAACGGGACGTTTGATGATGTTGTGCATCCCCAGAATAGCGCTTTGAGGTCTGTTCAAAATAGGCGTGGAAAGCATAGATCCAAACGTGCCGCCATTGGTGATGGTGAAGGTCCCGCCGGTCATATCGTCCATGGTCAATTTGCCTTCTTTGGCTTTTTTGGCATAACCCAAAATAGCGCCTTCGATTTGGGCAAGCGACATGACATGGGCATCTCTGATCACAGGGACAACCAGTCCACGAGGAGAGGCAACGGCAATGCCAACGTCGCAATAATCGTGGAAAAGCATCTCGTCGCCTTCGAGATAGGCGTTCATAATAGGGAATGTCAAAAGAGCATCACAAGCAGCCTTGGTGAAAAAGGACATAAAGCCCAATCCTACGCCGTGTTTGTCTTTAAAGGCATCTTTGTATTTGCTACGTAGGGCCATGACGGCAGACATGTCCACTTCATTAAATGTGGTGAGCGAGGCCGTGCTTTGTTGGGAGTCCACCAGGCGTCCCATAATGGTTTTCCGGAGGCGGGTCATTTTTTCACGGCGTTCTCCGCGTGGCCCTGTTTCCATAATGCTGGTGAGGTCTGGGGTTGCTGGCGTCACAGAGGTTGGGGATGCCTGTGTGAGCACATCATGTTTGGTCACGCGTCCGTCTTTGCCTGTACCTGTCTCGGGTGATGGGGCAGATCCCAATGCTTTTGCCGCGGCTGGAGACGGATATCCTTGTGCGTAATGTGTTCCTTGGGAGGTAGGGACTGTTGCGGGTACGGGTACGGCTTCAGGTGCCTTTGTCGCTGCAGCTGGGATTCCTGCAGGTGCAGCGCCTGGGGCTATGGTGCCGATCACGTCGCCCACACGCACCGTACCGCCTGCGACGACGATCGAGAGAATGCCGTCTTGTTCTGCTGCAATGTCCAGTGTGGCTTTCTCTGTTTCGAGTGCGACAATGGGTTCATCACGTTTGACAAAATCGCCATCGTGTTTGTACCAATTGGAGATGTCGGCCTCTGTAACGGATTCCCCAGCTGAGGGAACAATAATGCTGATGCTCATAAAGACTCCTTTTTTTATTCGAATACAGTCTGAATAATTTCAGCCTGTACTTTTTCGTGACGTTTTTGGCTACCGGTTGCAGGACTCGCACTTTCTTTTCTGGAAATCAGACGGAGATTCCAGTCGGAAAGAAAGCGTTGAATATGTGCCCAAGACCCTTGGTTGGACGGTTCTTCTTGTGCCCAAATAAAAGAAGTGGCTTTTGTATATGTTTTTTTAATGTCGTTTAACTGCCCTTGTGGAAGGGGGTAGAGCTGCTCTAGACGAATAATGGCGACATCATGGTGCCCCAATGCCTCACGTTTGGCCTCCAAATCATAATACAATTTCCCTGTACAGAGGACGACTTTGGTGATTTCTTTTGGATCTGCGCTGCTCACCAAAATTTCTTGGAAAGCGCCTTCTGTGAGTGCGGTGACAGGTGATACCACTTTGGGATGTCTGAAGAGACTTTTGGGAGACATGATCACCAAGGGTTTGCGATAAGGCGTGTGCACTTGACGACGAAGAAGATGAAAGAAATTTGCTGGTGTGGTGACATTGGCCACGATCATATTTTCCTGTGCGCATAGCTGCAAAAAACGTTCGAGGCGTGCGCTGGAATGTTCTGGGCCTTGGCCTTCGTGCCCATGGGGAAGGAGTAGCGTGAGTCCGCTGATACGCTCCCATTTGGTTTCTGAGGAAGATAGAAACTGGTCAATAATAATCTGAGCGCCGTTTGCAAAATCGCCAAATTGGGCTTCCCAAATAACCAAAGAATGGGGGCTTGCCAATGAATAGCCATACTCAAAGCCCATGGCGCCATATTCAGAGAGCATGGTGTTGTAAACGCTAAAATATGCTTGTTCTGAACCGATATGATTGAGCGGCGTATACATGCTTTCTGTCTCAGCATCCCGAATGACCGCATGTCTATGGGAAAATGTGCCACGCTGGGCATCTTGTCCTGCCAGACGCACGGGGTGTTTTTCTTGGAGAAGGGTGCCATAGGCGAGCAGCTCTGCCATCGCCCAATCCACATGCCCTTCTTTAAAGAATTGCCGCCGATTGTCGAGGATTTTTTGCATTTTTCCGTAGACGCTGAAGTGGTCTGGAGTCGTACTAATGGCGTCTGCGATGGGGGTCAATCTGGCCAATGAAACCCCTGTAGGGACAGAATTTTCAAAATCAGCCAAGGCGGCTGCCCGATAACTTTTCCAATGGTTTTGAAAAGCAATCTCGGCAGGCTTGATTTTATTCTTTTTAGCGTAATCCAGACGCTCTTGTAGCTTTTCTTGAAAAGAAGAGACAAAGGCGGAGGCTTCTTCGCTGGTCAAAACGTGGTCTTTGGTGAGCTGTTCCAAATAGATTTTGTATAGATTAGGGTGCGTTTCAATCGTCTTGTAGAGAACCGGTTGTGTAAAACGAGGTTCATCACCTTCATTGTGGCCATGACGGCGGTATCCCAAAATGTCGATATACACATCTATCCCAAAGGTCTGTCTGATTTGAAGGGCCATGTGAATGACCTGGACCACGGCTTCAGGGTTATCCGCGTTGACATGGAAGACGGGACATTCGGTCAGCTTGGCGATATCCGTACAGTAAACACTGGATCGTGCTTCCAAATAATTGGTGGTAAACCCCACCTGGTTGTTGAGGACGATGTGCAATGCGCCACCGACATTGAAGCCTTCGAGGTTGGCCATGTTGGCAATTTCATAGTTGATACCTTGTCCTGAAATGGCCGCGTCACCATGAATAATCACGGGCAATATTTTGGTAGCATCTCCGTTATACCGCTCTTCTTTCTTGGCATAGGTGACGCCTTGCAATACAGCGGCAACGGTTTCCAGGTGAGAGGGGTTAAACAACATGCTGAGGTGCATTTTTTGGCCACGTGTTGTGACAATGTCCGCTGATTTTCCGAGATGGTATTTGACATCGCCACCTTGAATAAAGGCTTCCGGGGCCACATTTTCGTCGAACTCAGCGAAAACAGTTTCATAGGATTTTTCAAAAATATTGACCAAGACATTGATCCGTCCACGGTGGGCCATGCCGACGACGATTTCTTCGGCACCCAGGCGAGAAGATTCTTGGATACATGCGTCTAGTGCTGGGATGAAGGCTTCCAGTCCTTCGAGAGAAAATCGTTTTTTACCCACATACTTGGTTTGAAGAAAGCTTTCAAAGAAAACGGCTTCGTGGGTTTTCTTGAGAATATGCAACTTTTCTTTGCGGCTAAACTCAGGGGTATTGGCGCTGATCTCCATCCGATTTTGGATCCAGCCACGTAGCTTTTCATTGCGGCAGTACATGTATTCTGCACCAATGGCCCCACAATATCGGTGTTGCAAACAATCGAGAATATTGCGAAGTGAGGTTTTGCCTAGTCCCAGCTCTTTCCCTGCTTCAAAATCCGTATCAAAATCGGATTCGGACAGTCCAAAATAGCTAAGTTCCAAATCGGATTTGTGGTTGCGTCTTTTTCGGATGGGGTTGGTGTTGGCAATGAGGTGTCCACGGGTACGGTAGCCTTCGATGAGCTTGATAACGGAGATATCTTTGTTGTCATAGACAATAGGACTGTGGGCATCTGGGAATATCTGAGAATACTCGAAGCCTTCAAAAAATTTTTGCCAGAGGGGCTCGACGGTGTCGGGATTTTTTTTGTACTGAAGGTAAAGGTCTTCGACAAAGGCGGGGTTGGTATTGTTGATATAGCTGTATTTTTCCATGCGGACATTCTCCGAAATTGATGCCCCAAAAATGAGGCGAAATGGGTCACCAAAATGACAGGGGAGTAGTATACAACTTGCCCTCCTAAGGGGAAACCTGTTTTTTGTATCTAGCTGGATTTATGGTGGCTCAACCAACGGGGCTAGGGGCATTTTTTTAAGGCACACCCATAAACGTTCCTTGAGCGGCGTCGAAAAGGTAAGCGCATCGAACCGATTACCAGCCCCCAAAAACACATCCTTGCATGCTTTGTGAAAATGAATTTTTATAAAAGGCATGGCCCTACAAAACAGAACCATGACGGTGAGCCAACTCAATCTCCTGCTCAGAGAACATCTGGAAACAGATCCATTGCTGATGAATATCGGCGTCACCGGTGAAATCAGCAATTGGCGAGAAGTTCCGGCCTTGGGTCAGATTTATTTTACCGTCTCCGATGGGCAGTCTTCTTTGGGCTGCGTGTTGTTTCAGACGACGATGTCCCGCCTGTCTTTTGTGCCCAAAGACAAACAGCAGGTGGCACTAAAGGGCAAAATTCGCTTTTTCCAAAAACGGGGAACGGTGCATCTCCAAGTGCATCATATGATGCCGGCGGGTGCGGGTCTTCAATCGGTGCAACTAGAGGCCTTAAAAGCCAAATTACGTGAAGAAGGTCTTTTTGATGTGGCGCGAAAACAAGCGATCCCCAGACTTCCCACGCATGTGGCCGTCGTGACCTCTCCTGAATCTGCGGGGTTTGCCGATTTTGTACGTGTGTTTGCCTCTGGGTTTCCTTGGGCCAAATTATCGGTTTTCCCCTCTCTTGTGCAAGGTCGTTTTGCTCCTGAAACGATGATGGCGGCCTTGGATTTGGCAGAAGCCAGTCCCGCGTCTGTGATTGTGTTGTTGCGGGGTGGGGGCTCCCAGGAAGATTTGTCATGTTTTAACCATGAGGGGCTGCTGCGTCGTGTGGCGGCACTGACCAAACCTGTGGTGACCGCCATTGGGCATGAGACAGACATTCCTTTGGTTGATTTTGTTTCAGATATGAGGGCCTCTACGCCAACTGCGGCGGCCCAACTTTTGGTGACCCAGTTGGTGCAGACCTTGCAATCTGTTCTGGCCGATGTGGTAGAGGCCGGGGAGACCCTCGATGAAAAAATCACGCAGATGGCCCATCATGTGACACGTCAGATGGACCGTATCCAGTTGCACATCATGCATCGCGTGGCGGCTGCAACCCAGAAAACGGAGATGCTGATCTCAGCCATTCAAATGGCAGATCCGATGGTCCGTCTCAGACGTGGATATAGTGTGGTGACCTCCTTCAAAACGGGAGCTGTGATTCGGGATGTGGGTCATGTGACAGTGTCGGACCCCTTGACCATACACGTGGCCAATGGGGTCTTGCATGTTTGTGTAACGGGTATCAAACAGAGGTTATAAAAAGAGTGGCCCCACTGTTTTTATAACCCCGGCTGTTGGGTGGTGTTCATCAATGTCAGGGTACCCCAAGATATCGTACAAACTCCGATAGACGAGGGGTGCTTGTTTATTTAAATAGGTTGTGGCTTCGTCTATCAAGGTTGGGTTTTTTTGGATGTGATGCGTAAGAGTGTCGTAAAGCAAGCTTCCTTTTTGGCTATAGCGTGTAAAGGGGTCTGTGGCCGCTACGTCGGCGATTTCCAACTCAAAGTAGCGGCCCAATACGTCTATGAGCCGGATAACCCAGTCCAGGGCCCAATCCGCAATTTGCTGTAATCGAGTCTGGGCTACTGCCTCGGATAGCCACGTGGGGTGGCCATTTTGGAGCGGTCTGAGATGGGCCATGACGGGCAAGATGAGATGGGAGTAGCCCATCATATGCGGCGTCTGCGTGTCATAAAAATACGCATCCGACAGATAGAGCCCAAAGCAGCGTTCGGCCCGTTCTGGGGTCTTGGTTGCAAAGGAGACGATTTCCAGGATGGGGCCTTTGCCGTAGCTGCTTTCTGGCGCAATATCGGCCAAGAGCTCCAACAGTGAAATGAGAATGGTGTCCCCCAAGAGTTGGCTACTTTCGGCCAGAATGGCGGTGTTTTCTTTGAGATGGTCATGTTGGATAATGCCATGGCCTACCTCATGGGCGGTCAATAAGCACTGCATGTCGGACAAAAAATCACTGTATATCTGCGCAATACTTTGCGCTGAAAGTCTGGAGACGCCATAGGCCGCTAAGGTCTTTTTTTTGATGGCATAGCCTAATTTTTCGGCATGAGACAGGCTAGGTAGTGTGTTGGCGACGGCTACCCATTTGTCATGAAAAATGGTTTCAACGGCCAGTTCGCGAATAATGATACTGTGCACACCGATCATGGCGACGATGGGCATGACGATGCTGGGACTGCGCAAATACTCGGAGGCCATGGCGATATGGATGTAGGGGGCTTTGTAATCACGGATTCCCCGTCCCAAAATGAGATTGCGTTCTGTTCCGTGATACCCTGCGATGATAATGAGGTTGGACCCTTTTTCAGAGAGAAAGAGATCCAATTCTTCGCCTTGTTGGAGGGAAAACTCTTTGTCGCCTATCTGGAACAAAAATGAGGAGATGGTCTCTTCCAGGCTGGCTATGATCGCGGGATCTGCTGTTTCTCCGAGGTAGTGGGGGGTCCAAGGCAGTGCGTGATCCTGAGCCGCCTCTCTCAATTTGCTGAGGTAGCTGTTGCCGAGATGGCATGCGACATCGGCTGGGATATGGCACAGCCATCTCGCCATGGATTGTCGTCCAAAGTCAGATCCAGATACCCCCCAATTCCCGCTGGCTTCCGCATGGAGGGTGAGGGCAACCGCGAGTTTTCGGGCTTGTTGGTACACCGCATACTCGATGTCTTCGAGTTCCATCGTGGGAACACATTCACCTGTGTCAGGATGTTTATTTTTTGACAAAGGGGATCTGTTTGCTGGTGAATCCCAGCTTTTGATAGGTGTCGCAGATATAGCGACGGTGATCGTATTGGTAGGATTCGGCGACCGTTCTCCCTGCCGCGAGAATGAACATTTTCTTCATGTTTTTGGCGACCTGAATGTGGATATAGTCCTCCAACGGCTTCGCGTCAGAAAAAACACGTAGGTATTGAAATGCATTTTTCCAAAAGGGGCCCCAAAAAGTGTCGCTATTGGGATCTAGATTGGGGAAGTGCTTTTTTTCGTTCTCAATACATAGCTTTTTGACATAGGCAAAGTCGGCATCTTTGCTCAGTTTGAACCTGGCTTTTTTGACAATGCCCCCCATTTCGTCGGTGTCCCAGAGAAAAAGCTTATAGACACGCTCATAGAGGCTGAGTTGCTTTTTTTCTGTTCGGTCTTTTTTGTAGTCCAAGTCTTTGGCCATGGCCTCAAAGTCCACGCTATGGTCTGGACGTATATAGCGAGAGAGTACCAATGCCATAAAGTCAGCATAGGGCATCATAAAGGTGTCGTCTGTGTCATAAAACCAGATGTCTGACAGATAAATGTAAAACATACGCTCGGCACGAAGTTTGTTCTTTTTTGAGGTTTCGAGCATGTTTTGTATGGCACCGTGGAGTTTGTCTTGCTTGGGGGCAAAATCAGCGAGAAATTCTAACAACGCGTCATAAAACCATATGTCGTACACTTCGGGTCCGTGGCCAATGCAGACATTTTCTACGGGCAACAAATGTTCTGTGGTGAGCCCGTGTCCGATCTCGTGATAGAGAATGGTTTCTCTCATATCTTTGAGGAATTCATTTTCTTTGAATTTCACATCATCGGGACTGCTGCTGTCATAGAGATCCAGTACTTTTTCTTTGATGCCAAGGGAGAGATTCCAAAAGATGTCATTTTCAATAGTATAGCGTGAAAAAATCTGGCTCTTGATGTCCAGTACCGGCATCCATTTCATATGAAAAATGGCCCGCAAAGACTCGTCACGTAATGCGATTTTGTGATCTTTGTGTAGGGCGGGATTGGACATGACGTAGTTGGGGGTTCGGGCTGTTTCTTGTTTGATGAGGTAGAGGGTGTAGGGGGAACGCTGTTTGACGAGTGTAGGTCCAAAAATGGCGGCCAAGCCTATGCCGTAGCCATCAAAATAAATCTGATGATCCGAACCTAAATAGGTCAGTGCCTGATCCATAATCGATTGTTTTTCCAGAATGAGTTTTTTTCCAAAGAGCTGAAATCGAAAGTCTTTGTGGGCTGTTTTGAGGACTTCTTCAGAGAGATGATGGATATTTTCGTCGATGAAAATCGCCTCTATGCGTGTTTCAAAGGTGCGTATTTCGTCATAAGTGAGTTCTTTTTCGGCCGCTGTCTGGAGGATGTGTCGTGCATAGGCAAGTTTGACGCTTTGTTCATTGTCCAAGGGCCATTTTTGGGAGACCTGGAAATGTCGGTACATGATCGCACCTAACCGTTGGATTTGTGCTTGGATATCTTTTTCGAGACAGTGTCTGAGCTGGAGAATGTCTTTGCTGGTCCATGCCATGCCTTCGGCTGTGCAAAAGTCGGAGAAGGTCTCAAACCGTTGGTAGGTACTGGGGTCTATGAGCGCGTGGACAATCTGAGGACTGGGGATTTGGGCGACTTTTGTCCAGAAGCTTGTTTCCGGGATGGGTGATTTTTTGAATGCCATTGACAGTCCTTTTTTTTGTGACAAACAAAAGGAGAGCGGGTGCTCTCCTTAAGTATTTTTGACTAAATCGCTTTACGTGTGGAGGTTAAGCATCTGATCGGCCATTGTGGCCTGCAACGGCAGCATTGACTAGGGCTGCACCATCGTTGGTGGTTGCTGCAAGATTGTTGTCTACATTTGTTACTCGACTTACTGTTGGTACACCTTCCGAAGCTGAAGGAGTTCCTACTGCAGGAGCAGAGCTTACTCCCCCCGCTAATCCTGTTGGTTGCTGTACTTGGGTAGCTTGGCGACTAATTGAACTTCCTGAACTTCCTGAACTTCCTCTTGTTGCTGATAATCCGTTCATATTAAATCCTCCTGGATGAATGAAAGTGGCGTTGTATGCTCACTTTCTATTGTGTTGATAAGATGACTTCCTTCCTATTATCGGTTTTTTTTAGAAAAAATTTCAAGTTTTTTTCGAGTAGTGACAATTAAAGTACGCTATTTATGGTGCTAAAAGGGCTTGGCCCTTCGAACCTCTTCTTGTAAACTGCATCCAGTAGCCACATATTGTGGATAAACAGACATTAAAGGAGCTTGATGATCATGAGAAGTGGGAATCCTGTTTTGAAACTTTCTTCCTTTTCGGGAGCCTATGCCAATCGCGCTGAGGGCGTTATGACGGTTTCTGGAACCGTCAATAAGACTTTTTTTTTGACACTTTTGGTATTGCTAAGCGCAAGCTATACATGGGGACGCTTTATGTCCGGTGGGGCCGCGGCTATTGGCGGGTTGCTGGTATTGGGCTTAATCGTGGGAATTGTCGCGGCTTTGGTGACGATTTTCAAAAAAGAATGGGCCCATATTTCCGCACCTATATATGCTGCAGCACAAGGCCTTTTCTTGGGTGGGGTGTCTGCTACCTTTGAGGCCTCATACCCAGGTATCGCACTTCAGGCAGTTTCGGGTACGGTGGGGACCTTGGCGTGTATGCTTTTGGCCTACCGTTCAGGGTGGATCAAGGTGACGGACAAGTTTCGTATGGGCGTCGTGGCTGCGACCGGTGGCATTGCCTTGGTCTATTTGCTTGCGATGGTCATGGGCTTTTTTGGCTTGCGTACCAGCCTTATGGACAGTGGGTTTGTTGGTATTGGGTTTAGCCTATTTGTCGTGGGGATTGCGGCATTGAATTTGGTGTTGGATTTTGACGCCATAGAGGAAGGTGCCCGTCAGGGTGCCCCTAAACAAATGGAATGGTACGGGGCCTTTGGGTTGATGGTTACCCTGATTTGGCTTTATATGGAGATTTTGCGTCTGCTCTCCAAGTTGCGTGATAACAAATAACCTTGCGTGGCTGCGCCACGCAACCGAAGGGAAATCCAAAGGGCTTCGCCCTTTGGGTATCTTCAACAAAACAACGGCTTGGCTTTGCCAAGCCGTTGTTTTGTTCTTTTTTGTAACAAACCTATCGGCGATGACACCCCTAAAAGTCATCGCCAGCATCCCCGTATTGGCCACATTCCTCGAAGAAATCGCCCATGAGGATCTGACCATTACAGTTTTGACAAAGCCAGGGGGATCCGCCCACGTTTTTGAACCCTCTGCGACACAGGTCGTTGAGATTCGTCGGGCAGATTTCTTTTTTGCCTTGCCTTCTCTCTCCCACGAGCGGGGATACCTGAAATCCATACAACGTCTGAATCCACACATGCGGGTCATCAATCTAGAGAAAGAAAAGCCTGCTGTATTCGCCCATGACAAAGCGCTAAAGGGCGATCCCCATAGTTGGATGGCTCCAGAGGTGTTGGTGGAGATGGTGAACCGTATGGTGACGGTTTTGTCGCTAGAAAGGCCGACCCAATCGGCTGGGTATCGCCAACGGGGCCAGGTCATTGTGCAACGACTCATGGCCGAAGACCGCCGCTTGAAAGAAACGTTGAAAGGGGTAAAGCCGGCTGCCTTTTTGACTTACCACCCTTCTTTTGGCTATTTTGCAAAAGCTTATGGGCTGACACAACATGGCTTGGAGCGCGAAGGGAAATCCATTTCGGCCGCCTATTTGAGGCGTGTGCTTTCCACGTCAAAAGAATCTGGGGTAAGCACTTTTTTTGTGCATCCTGGCTTGGATCATGGAATGGTGTCTCGGGTGACCAACTTTTTGCCATGTCGTGTGATTTCTGTGGATGTGTTGAATCCTGATATTTTTACCGTTTGGCGTCAGCTGACGAATGCCCTTGCGCCCCAAAATTAATTCTGATTAGGACGGTATTTTATGACAACCCCAGCGCTTTATGACACCCAAAACTCTCCCTTTGAACGGATGCTCCGCGAGCTACCCCTTCAGCCGCTTTCTGTGTTTTTCTCAGACAAGGCATCTCTGGAAATGGCACCTGTACAATTTTCAGAGGTGCTCTTCCATGGGGATCCTCTGTCAGCAGATATCCAGGCTACCTTTCCAGTCCTCAGCCATCAGCATCGCGGTATTCTGGGCAGTCGTAAAGGGACCCCTGTGACGGGGAAAAACATCGCTGTTTTTTTTTCTGGGGGGCCGGCTGCTGGGGGACACAATGTCATCGTGGGCCTCAAAGACATTTTGGGTGACCATAATAGGCTATACGGTGTGAAGGCTGGTCCAAAAGGATTGCTCGCTGGAGACCTTTTTGAAATCACCGATGTATCGGGTATTCGAAACACTGGGGGCTTTGACTTTTTGGGCTCAGACCGTACGAAGATAACGACATCTGAGCAATTTGAAAAAGTACGTCATTGGGTATCTCATTACAAACTTGATGGGATCGTGGTGGTGGGTGGGGATGACTCCAATACCAATGCCGCTTTTTTGGCAGAAAAATTGTCTGATTTGAAGTGTACCGTTGTGGGGGTTCCCAAGACCATTGATGGGGATTTGCAAGTGTGGCCATGGGTGCCCATTTCTTTTGGATTTGATACGGCTACCCGGATCTATGCTGAGTTGGTAGGCAATATCCTCAAGGATACGCCGTCGTCACGTAAATACTGGCATTTTATAAAATTAATGGGACGTAGTGCCAGTCATATTGCGCTGGAAGTAGCCTTGCAGACACAGCCCACGATGACCTTGATTTCCGAAGAAATTGCAGCTCGGGCACACTCCCTAGACATTATTGTTACAGACATGGCCAAAGGGGTTCTACGGCGCGCGATGTTGGGCCATGCCTATGGGGTGGTCTTGGTCCCTGAAGGCGTGATTGAGTTTATACCAGACGTGGCAGGCCTGATGGGTGAGCTCAATGAGATTATGGGCGATTCAGAGGCCCAGGCATTGGTCGTTGGCGCGCGACATGCGTATGTGGTGGGGCATCTTTCTGCCGATGGCAAGCAGGCCTTTTTGTCCCTGCCAGAGGTGATTCAAACCAAGCTGCTCATGGACAGAGACTCGCATGGCAATTTGCAGGTGTCTCAAATTCCTTCCGAACTTCTGTTTGTGGAATCTATTGCGGCAAAAGTTCATGTGATTCAGACTAATCCTAGGGCGTTTTTCTCAGACTTGTCTGAAAAAGATCTGGCCGCCTTGGCCAAGTTTTTATTTACGCCTTTGACCCATTTTTTTGGGTATGAGGGTCGCTGTGGGGCTCCGTCACGGTTTGATGCCGCCTATACCTACAATTTGGGATTGGCGGCAGGGTCTGCAGTGGTGCAGGGATTGACCGGACATATGGTGGGGATCACGGACATGGCGACCGGTGGCCGGGCAGTGGCTTTGCCCTTGACGGGGCTGATTCATGCGGAGCGGCGTCATGGCAAAACCTCGTATGTGATCAAAAAAGCCTTGGTGACCTTGGACTCTCCGGCGTTTCAGTCATTTGCGGCGCACCGTGACGCATGGGCCTTGGGGGATTGTTTTTCCAGTCCTGGACCCCGGCAGTATACAGGTCCTTTGTCCCAGCTCATGCCACTGAGCGTGGCCCTCAATCAGGGCTATGCCTCATCGGTATATCACTTGGGCGTGTAGGGGGGATTGCAATGAATGGTCTTGTTTTATGCAAGGGATTGAGGCGAATACTTGTCTAGAATTATGGCTTTGGACCTGGGTACGACGGGAAATCGGGCAATCGTTTTTGATGAAAAAGGAGATATCGTGGCCTCTGCCTATGCAGAATTTCCCCAATACTTTCCTCAGCCTGGATGGGTAGATCATGATGCCTTGGAGATTTGGTATTCTTTGCAACAGGTCATGCGCAAGGTGGCGCGTGGGACGTCTTTTTCTGCTATTGGCATTGCCAATCAACGGGAAACGGCGGTGGTCTGGGACAGGGCTACGGGGATGCCCATTCACAATGCGATTGTCTGGCAATGCCGCCGTACAGCGGACATCTGTACTCGCCTCAAAGAAACGCATGAAAGTGTGGTTCAGGCCAAGACAGGTTTGTGGATAGACCCCTATTTTTCTGCCACCAAAATCGCGTGGATACTCGACCATGTGCCAGGTGCCCGAAAGGCGGCAGAATCGGGGAAGTTGGCATGTGGGACCATCGACACATGGATCATTTGGAAACTGACCAAGGGGCAGGTGCATGCGACAGACCCCAGCAATGCGTCGCGAACCTTGCTCTATGATATTCACGAGGGGCGTTTTTCACCGTTTTTGATGGATCTCTTTGGCGTCCCTGCGTGCATGTTGCCAGAAGTCAGGCCCAGCAATGGTGACTTTGGAAAAATGTGTACAGGGGTGCCTATCTGTGGGGTGATTGGGGATCAGCAGGCTGCTTTGTTTGCCCAGACAGGGCTGGCCAAAGGGGTGGTCAAAAATACCTATGGGACGGGACTTTTTCTCATGGCGCCGCTCGCGCGTGCAGCCGTTTCGACACCTGGAAGATTGTTGACAACGGTGGGCTGGTCTTTGTCTGGGGACCCCTATCCACAGTATGCGATAGAGGGCAGTGTCTTTACTGGTGGGGCGTTGTTGCAATGGCTTCGTGATGGGTTGGGACTCATTGCCGCTGCCTCAGAATCGGAGGCCTTGGCGAGAACCGTGCCTGACAATGGGGATGTCTACTGTGTTCCTGCGCTGACAGGATTGGGCGCGCCGTATTGGGATCCCTATGCCCGAGGGCTGCTTATTGGAATGACGCGGGGGACGACGAAGGCCCATATTGTGCGGGCGTCCTTGGAAAGTTTGGCGTATCAGACGCGGGATATGGTGGCGGCTATGTCGCCAGCTTTGGGTGTTCCCCTGACCGCTTTGCGGGTAGATGGTGGGGCCTGTGCCAATGATTGGTTGATGCAATTTCAAGCGAATATTTTGGGAATTCCTGTAGACAGGCCCAAGGTGTTGGAAACCACAGCGCTGGGTGCAGCGGCGATGGCGGGGATAGGCGCGGGTTTTTGGACTTTATCAGATCTGCCTGGCTTGCGTCATTCGGCGCGGATATTTGAGCCCACCATGTCGGAGGATGAGGCGGATGCTTTGTATACCCGATGGCAATCGGCTTTGCAGCGGAGTTTGGGGTGGGCATAGGGGTTATACCAAACCGGTTAGAAATTTAGAGGCCGATAGGACTCGTACGCTGTCGCGCATCCAAGCGGCGTTGAGGGGTGAAAACTAGGGGGATCCAAAGGGCTAGATAGTTACCGCACAAAAAGGGCGAAATGCGCTGGCGTAGCAAAAAGCCCATGTTGGGGTGCGCCTTCCGTTGGGAAAGCGAGTGTCAGCTCATTGTCATGATCCCGAAAAAAATAATGAAATTTTTAAGCCAATTTTCCGATAACCTATAAAAGCGCACTATGCGCTTGTCTTTTAAGGAGATCTACTATGAATAAAAGGGTCAGCATGCATAAACCGATAACATCATGGTAAAAAGCT
>CANNCG010000019.1 GCA_947502965.1 bacterium
TCATTCAATGTCCGATTTAGCACCACACGTCGATTAAATTGTTTTTCTTTTTTCATCTGGTTCTCCAGCTTACCAGCTTCACGCTCTTTGATTCTCAGCTGATCCACTCGCAGGACCAACTGGTCCAATGTTTCATTTTCTCTGACAGAAAGCGGTGTCAAGCCCTTCAAAAGGGCCTCATACAAGCCCCCCATATTCAGTACCACGGGGAGTTCTTCTTTTGTGACTGAATTATCAGTCCAGGCGGTTTCAAAATAATGACTCAGAACCCATTTAGTCTTATCTGTTTCACTGGGCCGTTTATAGGCCGCTACATAGCGGCATTTTTCTTTGTAGTGCAATAGAAATAGGATAGGAGAAGGAATAGCGTTGTCTATGGTTTGCAAAACTTCAAAATCCAACACACCCGTTCTCAGAACCACATTAAACACCTGAATTTCCTGTACGCCAGCACTTGCTGGGATGTTGATTGTGGCTGGGGATAGTTTATAAGCCCAAGTTATCTTTTCGACTTGTGCGACAAATAGCGCCTTTACGCTAGATGTAGGCATGGCATGCTCGTAGATTTTGCTTTTGGCCAGCAGTTTTCCGAACGTCGCCGACTTAGGGAAACGATATAATCCATTCATGAAGCATCTTCCTGAACCACAAGGAAGGCTATAAGCTCAAAATCATCTAGGCCCTTAATGGTATCTACCAAAGCGGTGGTCGTCACACCTAAAAACAGGCTATCGATGTCTTTGTCTTCTTTTATTTCAACCATGGAACGAATGGCTTGACCCAGTAAATCGGAGTAGTGCGTCATATCCTTCCCATCCCCTGTATGCGTATTGAATAGCTTGCAAACTGAAGGGATGGGGAGACTTAACCCTTTGCATGTGATTCTGACCAAGTCCAAAAGTGGCTTCACCTGTGTATGATCGGTGATGATCTTCCCATCGTTTCCGATATAGAGCAGATAGTACGGGTGCAGCCGGTTGTGTTGATTGACATTGATCCCTGAATTGCGGTTACGAAGGGTGAAAATAACACCAGGGGTTAGCCCTATTTCTGGTTTAGAGGGCACCACTGCGTGAAGACCGGTTGGTAAATGACCCAAATCCCCATTGGCCTTGATATAGTTCAGCAGATCCATTCTGAAATCATTTAAGCCCAAATCTGTAATATTGACGCCTGTTTTGAGGTCTTCCAGCTCTATGATTTCTTCCTGAAGACGACGAAGCTGTTCCTTGCGGTAGGTCACATCGTTTGCCTTTTCAGAGAGAACATTGTCATCACCTGTTCCGGCAAGGTCAACAATGTGCATGCGGTTTTCGACACGTTCTTTAAGGTTGATATACTCATCCAGAGAAATGTCGGGCCAATAGTTTACGAGCTGGATAACATCATTGAGAGATCCGATACGATCAATTCGACCAAAGCGCTGAATAATACGAACGGGGTTCCAGTGAATATCATAATTGATCAAATAGTCACAATCCTGAAGGTTTTGCCCCTCTGATATACAGTCGGTTCCTATCAGGAGATCAATTTCACCAGGTTCTTCAGGAAGAATAACTGCTTTTTCTTTAGATACCGGTGAAAACATGGTGAGGATAGACTGAAAATCGTACCCTTTTTTCAATGTTGTCTTGGGCGCATCTTTGCCCGTAACACGTCCAGAGTGTATCCCCATAGACAGCAGCTCCCCAGAAAGATTTTCGTAGAGATAGTTTGCTGTATCCGCAAAGGCGGTGAATACAATTATTTTTTTATTTCCTGGGTTTATCGGATTCTGAATTTTTTCCAAAATATGAGACTTCATATGCTGTAGCTTGGCGTCATCAGAAGGACATACCTTTTTCATTTCACTTAGAAGTGTTGATATTAGCAAGATATCCGCGCTGAGGGCTTTTTCCCAAGAATGCAAATCCATATCATTCAGACTTACGCGAACTTTTCCCCCGATCATAACGTCTTCAATCCCGCTCAAGTCATCATCTTCTGCGTCAAACGCATCAAGCGAAGCAGACAGATCATGAATAAAAAATTCAGTTCCAGATTGTGTGAATTGCGAGATTTTTTTCAGCATTGCGTTGTGGTTTCTCTGAAACGTCTCAAGGGTCAATCGGAAAGCTTCCACGGAGCTTTCAAGTCGCTTTAAAAGATTTATTGTCATTAAGGACTGGAGGTTTTTTTCGCGGTCAGCCTGTCGAAATCTTCTTTTGTCGCCTTCAAAGGCCGTATCATAAAGGTCTTCATACTTCTTTAAACGACTTGGGAAAATATAGCTAACGGGTGCATAGATAGAAAGATTTAGCAGTGAAAGCTGTTCATAAATATCATTAAAACTCATGACATCATCTTGCATCGTTAGGGGACACCGAAAGGATAGAGGCTTTCGTCTAATGGAAAACTTCCCTATCTCGGTTGTGTCGTAGAAGGCTTGAATGTGTTTTCGGGAACGGGCGATGGTAACGCTATCCAATAACTCAAAAAAATCAAAATCAAGCGCATCCAATATTGATTTGGCCGTACGTTCCTCTGGGGGGCGTTTTGACCAAGCGTTAAAAACAGCCTGTGCCTGTCTAAATATTTCTTCAACACTTTTCCCTGTACGAAGTTTATCGCTGAGAGTTTCTGAGTCTCCCTCATAGGCTAGCGCCAATTGATTACGGAGATCGTTAAAGCGATTGTTGACGGGGGTGGCGGAGAGCATTAGCACCTTGGTTTTCACGCCATCTCTAATAACCGCGTTCATCAACGTTTGGTAGCGCGTTTCTTTGTCTTTGTAGGCATTGTTATTTCGAAAATTGTGCGACTCATCAATAACAACAAGGTCATAATTTCCCCAGTTAATCTTGTTGAGCGGCGTCCCAAAAGACTCGCCACTGGTTCTCTGTAAATCCGTATGGCATAGCACATCATAATTCAAGCGATCCTTGGCAAGAATATTTGTCTTCAGATTCCTATTGTAGTTCAGCCAATTATCTGCCAGTTTTTTAGGACAAAGTACTAAAACAGAGCGATTCCGGAGCTCATAATATTTGATGACGGCTAGCGCTGTGAACGTTTTTCCCAGACCCACACTGTCAGCAAGAATACAGCCATTATAACTCTCAAGTTTGTTTATAATCCCAGTCGCTGCATCCCTTTGAAAATTAAACAATTTATTCCATATAACGCTATTTTTGTATCCAGTTAAGTCATTCGGAAGAACATCTTCATTTAAATCTTCAAGGAATTCATTAAATATATTGTAGAGCATCAAGAAATAGATTTTCTCTGGGGAGTTTTCCTGATACACAGATTCGATATGCGTACAGATGCTTTCTGTAACATCTTGAATCTTGGCACTATCACTCCAGATATGATCGAAAAGTTGCATATATGTTGTTGTGAGTGGTGCCGCATCGAGTTTGTTAATCAGATTAGAAACGGCATTTCCCTGCTGGTATCCAAGATCAACGGCGGTGAAACCATGAAGCGGCATATAGGCTACCGATTCCGTTTCTTTTTTCAAACATGCAAACTGCTGCATTGGAAATTTAGTCGCGTTGGAACGGAACTTTGCTTTACGTCTAATCCAATTGGCACATTCTTTGGCAATCGCTTTTTGTGTAAGTTTATTTTTGAGATGAATTTCAAATTCACTCCCATACAAATTTCGTTCTCGTTGTTGTTTGGGTATATGAAATTCGCGTCGTTCCTTAGTAATTTTATCTGTTACCTCATTAGGAACAAATGAGGGTGCTGTAAAAATAAATTCAAGTGAATCGACCTGCTCCAGCTCCTTCTTGAGGGCTTCATACGCATAAATAGAAAAACAAGAGGCCGCGATTTTTAGTTTGGCGCCAGGAGTAATGACTTCTTTGAGATCATCGCCCCAGAGAGTATTTATATTGTCTAATATTTGCATGGTTTCTACCGCCTCTTTTTACAACAGATAAATACAATTCATTGATTGACGGGGTTGGATTCTGCCGCAGAATATGCGCCCGTCGCGACTTAAAATCCAGGTTTCATTTTGGACCGGACATTTGTCTTGTTTTTTTAATTTCCAAAGACTGACTATCTTATCACCGCTTAACCCAACCCATCAAAAAATTCCGCTGCAATAACCCATTGACCCGCCTCTTTTTTCCTGGTCGGCCTTCTTTCAAATTCACGAAGGAGGATTTGAAAGATGAGATCAGAAACAGCAGTGGTGAGAGGGAGTTTGTGGGAGACCGGTCTTTCTAGCCCCCGTAGGCTCGGTCTTGAATCTTCCGATTGCGGATGTTATTCCCTCTCTCTTTTTGTCCCGTTTTTAGGAAATTGAACACCCTACAACAAGCTCACCGGATCCATATCGATAATCCGTCGTAGGTTGCGATGAACCGCTGGCAAACCGGCCAATTGCATTCGCAATAAGGTTTCTTGTGCTGCGGAAAACTTGATGAGGATATGCCAACGATAGCGGTCTTGTAACTTGTCTACAGGACACGAGATGGCTGGGAAAAGGGTGAGACCTTCTGCAACCAAGGGCATCAAATAGTCGGCATCTTTTTCGGCTGTTTGGGACACCATCCGCATGTCTGGGCCCGAATACACCAGATTCAGAAGACGGCAAAACGGCGGATATAGCAACTCTTCTCTGTAGGCCAATTCTTGTTGATAAAATCCTGTATCATCCTGCCTCACAGCCGAATCCAATGCATAGTGCTGTGGCATCGATGTTTGGACCATGACTTCGCCTGGTACGGCGCCCCGTCCTGCACGCCCTGCCACCTGTACCAACAATTGATACACCCGTTCTGGTGCACGAAAATCTTGGAGATTGAGCGCAGTGTCTATCCCCAATACCCCCACCAAGGTGACGCCTTCAAAATGGTGGCCTTTGGCCACGAGCTGGGTTCCAATGAGAATGTCCCCTTCTCTGTCAAAATCGCCCAATATTTTTTCCAACTGTTTGGCGGTGGTGGCACTGTCACGATCGGCTCTCATAATGCGGCTATCTGGGAAATGTTTGATCAGTTCGGCTTCCACTTTTTGGATACCCAGTCCCATATAGCCCAAACGGGGTTTTTTGCATGTGGGGCAGTGGAGCGTGGCAGGGGCGGTGACATAGCATCTGTGACAGCGAAAAACCCTGTCGCGGTGATAGGTCATACTCAATCCACATTGGGAACATGCATAAATCGTCTGACAGCTTTGACATCCAACATAGGGCGCATACCCCCGTCGGTTGAGGAGAATAATGGTTTTTTCACCCTTGGCCAGCCGCAACCGAATAGCGGCATCCAAAGGCTGCGAAAAAATACCGCCTACCCGTGTGTTGGGATCTTCTTTGCTGTCCACGCAAACAATGGGGGGCATGGGATTTCGATTGGCACGATAGGGCATAGACACGCAGGTGGCCTGGCCTATTTGTGCATGGTAGCGGGTCTCCAGGCGGGGCGTGGCAGAGCCCAAGATCAAGGGTGCATGTGAATAGCGACAGCGAAAGTTGGCCACATCATGGGTCCAATACCGGGGATTACTGTCCTGTTTGTAAGATCCATCATGCTCTTCGTCCAGGATAATCGCGCCCAAAGCAGGCACCGGTGCAAACACCGCCGACCGTGGCCCCACTACAATAGAGGCTTGTCCAGACAGAGCTTTGGACCAGGCCAAATCCCGTTGTTTGGGGGTTTGGCCCGAATGCATGACCACTCCCCGTTTGCCAAAGCGTTCTTCGACACGGGTGCGCAACTGTGGTGTGAGGCCTATTTCGGGGACCAAGAACAAGACCTGTTTGCCTGCAGCCATAATATCGGCGGCCAATTGGAGATAGATTTCTGTTTTGCCACTGGCAGTCACCCCATGCAAGAGCCACGTATGGTAGCCCTGTTTGGCGCGGATACTGGCCAAGACGCTTTCTTGCGCCTCTGTCAGGACATGTCCTTCTGCGATGGCAGAAGTGGCTTCGTCAGGGGTCTCCCTGTATTTTCGTGTGCCCACCACGGTTTGATAGGCGATGTAGGGTGAGCAGATATAGGTTTCGCTGAGCCAGAGAATGAGCGTCACGATATCTGGGGCTAGGGTCTTTTTGTCCAAAAGACCGGTGATCTCTCTGAATTTTCGACTAGGGTTTTCGACGGTTCCTTCTGGCGCTACCGGCTGTATTTCGGATGCACGTAAGTGCATCACGAGACCTTCGACGGTTGTGGGACCTATAGGCACTTGCACGTAGCTTCCAGCCACCATTGAAAGCGCTTCCGGCACGATATAGTCGTAGAGACGATCGACATTGCGCATGATCAATACACGTGCAACCTGTCCCATTAGCGCGCTCCCTTTGGCCAAACAATAGCAACCAAGCCAACCAGAATGCAGAGGGCACCCAGCATCTCGACCATGTGCAAGACCTCTGAAAAAAACAACATACCGGACACCATCATCATCGGGGTTCCCAAAAGGTTCATACTGCTGGCCACAGACCCGGGGACGGCTTTATAGGCATCGGTCATGAGCCATTGGGCCAATAGCCCGGTCACACCGATGCCAATAATGAGGCCTATCAAGGGCCAGGTGAGGGTGACATTTTGGAGAGAAACAAAGGGCAATACCCATACGGCCCCGACGCCGTAAAACCATGTGATAATGGTTCTGGCGCTATGTTCTTTGCGTAGTGATTTGAGGGTGACCATCACCATCCCATAGCAGAGAGACCCTGCCAATGCCGCCAAATCGGCATAGATGTTTCCGTTTTCACCCCGTATGGTAAAGAGAAGTCCCAATCCCGAAAGCGCACAGAGCATCCCCAATGAGGTGCGCCATGTAGGGGATTCTTGTTTGCCTATAATTGAAAAAATATAGCCCCACAATACCCCAAGAGAAAAAATCAAATTGCCACGTCCCAGAGGTCCGATACGTAGGGCATAAAAATAAAAAGCCATAGAGGCGAGGCCCAATATTGCACGCAGCACAAGTTGTTGATTGGCACTATTGAGAATGATTCTGGCGATAAAATTTTTGTTTGGTTGATGTTGTGACGCTACCCCGCACTGATCCAGAGGCGGTGTATCTGAGGCGTTGGGTGACAGCGCCAAACCAGAGGGGGCGCGCCGCCAAGTCCCCCACCTGGCATATGTGGCCATGCTTGCGTTTATGCCGAATAATATCACAGACGATACCCCGAAACGGGCCATGAGCAGTAGCGGGAGTGACAGCCAAGCGTTGCCAAATTTGACCAAAGAATGGCACAGAACATAAAAGACCTGACTCAAAAGTAAACGGCCTAGTGCAAGCGTGTGGGCCCGGCTCGTCACCTAAAGGTAGGGGGAAACGGCCTGTAACCCCGTCTCCTGAGGGACTCCCAACATCAGATTCATGCACTGAATGGCTTGCCCAGAGGCGCCTTTGATCACGTTATCAATCGCAGAAAATACCACCACCCGAGACCCAAAGGGAACGATGGAAATGGCACAACGGTTGGATCCAAACACGGTCTTCGTGGTGGGACGTGCGCCTTCTGGCAAGAGTTGGATAAAGGGTTGTCCCTGATATACGGATTGGTACATCTGACGCAAGGTTTGAAAATCAAGGGGCTCACGCAATGTCACGTACATGCTGGCCAAAATACCCCGACTCATGGGTACCAAATGGGGGGAAAAGAAAACGGGTAGGCCCAACACCTGTTCCATTTCGGGTTGGTGACGGTGGGTGCCTGTGCCATAGGCCGAAAAGCCGTCTGCGACCTCGCAAAACAAGGACCCCGTTTTGAGCGCACGTCCAGCACCAGAAACGCCAGACTTTGCGTCTACGAGGACATCACCTACGATCAGTCCTGACATGGCCAGGGGGCCCATGCCCAACATCACGGAGGTGCTATAACAGCCAGGACATGCCACGGTCTGTGCCCCGCGAATGTCGTCTGCATAACGCTCTGGCAATCCCAATGGAATTTCGCCTAACAATTCGGGTGCACTGTGTTCGCTACCGTAGTGGTGGGCAAAGGTTTGGGCGTCTTTTAATCGAAAATCAGCCGACAGATCGATGACTTTGACCTTGCTTTTCCATAAGGCTTTGACCAAGGGTTGCGATTCCCCGTGCGGCAACGCCAAAAAGATCACATCCAAACCACGGAGACGCTCGAGAGACACCGGCTCCAGAACCAAATCCAATATCCCCAAAAATTGGGGGTAAATGTCTGAAAAAATTTTGCCGGCCTGACTTTTCGCAAACAGAGCCTCGATACGAATATAGGGATGTGCCAGCAATAACCGGCACAGCTCTATTCCCGTATAGCCACCAGCTCCGACAATTCCGACACGATAGGGTGTTTCTGAAATGGGCCTTGCCAGACTCATTTTGTGGCAGCCCTATCGTCAATCGGTGTCATAGATTAACCCTGATAGGAGACCTTTGTTTTGACACGGTTGGCTTTGGCACCCACACGGTCACGCAAATAGTACAATCTTGCACGACGAACGCTACCCTGTTTAATAATTTCGATATTTTCAACAAGGGGCGAGTGCAACAAAAAGGTACGTTCTACACCCACTTTGTCAATAATACGTCGTACGGTGAAGGACTGGCGCGACAAATAACCGGACCGTTTAATAACCGTCCCTTCAAAACGTTGAATACGTCTCTTTTTGCCTTCTACAACAGCAGAGAAAACACGCACGGTGTCTCCTACGCCAAAAGTAGGAACAGATTCTTTCATCTGTGCTCTTTCAATTTCATCAATTAGTATCGAACTCATAGTCAGGCTCCTTTAACAATCGCTCAAGAACGTCTCGCATAGCGTCATCCATATCCGCTAGCAGAAGTAGATCCGGACGATAATACAATGTCGCCTTGAGGCTTTCAACCCATTTCCATTTGGCCACGGACTGATGATGCCCACTACATAGGATAGGCGGAACCCCGTAGGTACCGTTGGGAGCCACGTTTTCGTGATTTACAATCTCTCTAGGTTGGGTGTACTGCGGGTGTTCCAAAAAGCCAGAGGCAATCGAATCTGCCGTGCGACATTCGGGATTACCGAGTACACCTGGCAGCATGCGCAAGACCCCATCACAGATCAGCATGGCGGGAATATCTCCAGCGGTTAAGACATAATCCCCACAAGAGAATCGCTGTATGGGAAACATCTCATAAATTCGGGCATCTATCCCTTCATAAGCGGGTGAAAGAACAATCATTCCCGGACCGTCAGCCAGTCTGACCAAGTCGCGTTGGTGTAACATAGGGCCTTTGGGGCATGGCATTAAAATGGGCATGTCTTGATAGTTTGGAATGGCCGTAATAGCCGATGCAGCCACATCTGCACGCAACAGCATGCCATGCTTTCCGCCAAACGGATGATCATCTACTTGGGCATGCTTGCGCGTGCTATGGGTGCGCAGTTGGTGGTAGTGGATCGCAAAATGCGACAATGCCCCTGAACGACTGAGAACCCCTTGAGAAAAATAGGCTTGAAGTCGTTCAGGGAAGAGCGAAATGAGATGAATTTGGATCATGTTGCGGTGACGTTATTTTTGGGGAGGGTAAACACTCCCCAAAAAATAACTAAGAAATGGCGCCTAGCGAAGAAATCTTTTGAATCACACCGTCTTTGGCAAGGATCTCCATCCCCCCTAATTTCTCATAGAGATTGTCCCCTTCGGAAACACTGACAAACCCGTCGATGTTGCCTTGGATAAAATGGGTGTCCAATGCCAATACGTGGACTGCTTTTTCACGGGCCTCTAAGTCTGCCAAGGTAGCCTTGAGTTGTATTTTTTCAGAATCTACTTTTTGGGAGATGAGTTGCTGCCCAGATTCAGATTCTACCAGTTTTGATACTTGTCCCAATTGTTGGTCAATTTGAATCAAACGGGCTTCTGTATTTTTTCGGGCTTCTGCAATTTCAAACAGCATGTATTGTTTGAATTTTTCTGTCACGATGACTTTGATCGTAACAGAACGTTTGAGTGTCACGGAGCGACCGCCAGACACCAATCCTGGTTCTGCTGATTTTTTGACTTGCTGGGCCATGGAAATTCCTCCCTAAAAAAAGTTCAGCCCGTAATTAGGGACTGAACTTATTCGCCTACATACTCAGAGATAGAGAAAATCTCAACAGAGACACGTTGATTTGCTTTTGCAGCACCGGCTTTGACAACCGTACGAAGGGCATTCACAACCCGACCTTCTTTTCCAACAACACGTCCCACATCATCTGCTGCAACCAAAACAGTCAAAACTTCCTGTCCCTCACGTACGGAAGGCAAGATCTTTACTTGAGAGGTATCGTCTACAAGGGACAGAACAATGCTTTCAACCAGATTCTTCAGAGAAGGAATCACGTATTAGTCGTCTTTTTTGCGGTCTTTTCGTGCAACACCCGCTAGGGAAGATTTTCTTTCGATTTTAGGTACGACACCAACTTTACTCAACAAGCGGTATACCGTTTCGGTTGGTTTAGCGCCAACAGACAACCAGTAATCAATACGTTCACGCTTCACTTCAAATTGAACCTCTACCTTTGTCGGGTCATAGGTCCCAACAACTTCAATAGACTGACCATTACGTGCCTCTGAACTATTTGCTATTACAACACGGTACACCGGCTGTTTCTTTCTACCAAATCTTTTTAAACGGATTTTAATCGCCAATGTCCACCTCCTAAGGGGAATTCATGAATTTTCGGACATTATACCGATCGCTCCCATAGCACACAAGGCCGATCTGTTTCTCATGGCCTTCGTAAAAAGAATTGCCGTTGCTGTATCCCCCATGCGAGTATAAACAAAATGCGTAAAACAGCCTTAATTACCGGGATCACCGGGCAAGACGGTTCCTATCTCTCTGAATTTCTTTTGGAAAAAGGCTATCATGTTCACGGCATTGTTCGCCGCTCTTCTTCCTTTAATACAGACCGTGTAGAGCACCTTTATGCCGCCTCACAATCGTCGGATCTGCCCTTTTTTCTGCATTACGGTGATTTATCAGATGCGAGTGCGGTGAACCGTCTTCTCGAAAAAATCCAACCGGATGAAATTTATAATTTGGGCGCGCAGAGCCACGTGAAAGTGAGTTTTGACATTCCTGAATATACGGCGGATGTGGCCGGGATGGGCGCCTTGCGACTTTTGGATGCGATCAAAAACACAGGCATCCAAACCCGTTATTATCAGGCGTCTTCATCCGAAATGTTTGGATTGGTCCAAGAGACCCCACAAAGGGAAACCACGCCTTTCTATCCACGGAGTCCCTATGCCGTGGCCAAAGTTTTTGCCCATTGGATGACGGTTAATTACCGTGAAAGCTATGGGCTTTATGCCTGTAATGGCATTCTCTTTAACCATGAATCTCCCCGTCGTGGCAAAACATTTGTGACCAGCAAAATCGTGGATGCGTTGGTTCGCTACAAATATGCGCAAGGACCGGCCTTACGACTGGGGAACTTGGATGCCAAAAGAGACTGGGGGTTTGCGGGCGACTATGTCGATGCGATGTGGCGGATGCTGCAACAACAGGTACCAGATGACTATGTCGTGGCTACAGGAGAGACCCACTCTGTGCGGGCATTTTTGGAGCTCACTCTTCATATACTCGGTATTTGCGCTGTCTCCAATGGCAAAACGGGCTTGGAGGAGGCCTATCTCTGTGCCGATACCGGCATGCCTGTGGTGGTGATAGATGCGCGCTATTTTCGTCCTGCGGAAGTGGATTTTTTGATGGGAGATGCTTCGAAGGCCAAAGAGAAATTAGGGTGGGTACCCACCGTGACATTTGAAGGTTTGGTACAGCTTATGGTCGATGCTGAAATTCGGGCTTATACCCATTGCGAGCAGGGGGCTACCAATCCACAAATCAAGCGCGTTCCCACCCCCGGTGTTGGGCCGCTATGAGGGCGCTGTCGCCAACTGCTTTTGGGGACTGTCCTAAAATCTATGTTGCAGGACACACGGGTATGGTGGGCAGCGCCATTGTTCGTCGTTTGCATTCTGCTGGTATGCGCAATCTTGTGTTACGCACTCACGCTGAGTTGGATCTCTGTGATGCGGTGGCGGTGGCCTCTTTTTTTGCCTCAGAAAAGCCAGATATCGTTTTTTTGGCTGCGGCAAAAGTGGGTGGTATTTTGGCAAACCAACAGCATAAAGGAGCGTTTATACGTGAAAACTTGCTCATTCAGACGCATGTTATTCATGAAAGTATGCGCGTGGGTGTCCAGAGATTGGTTTTCTTGGGATCTAGCTGTATTTATCCCAAATTTGCGCCGCAACCCTTGTCCGAAGAGAGTTTATTGACGGGAAAACTAGAAGAAACCAATGATGCGTATGCGATTGCAAAGATAGCCGGAATTGCGATGTGCCGTGCCTATGCAGCCCAATATGGGGCCTCATTTTTTTCTGTCATGCCGACGAACCTCTATGGGCCAGGAGACAATTATCATTTGGAAACCTCCCATGTGTTGCCTGCCATGATTCGTAAATTTCATGAGGCCAAAACCAAACAATTGCCGCAGATGCTACTTTGGGGGTCTGGGACACCTATGCGTGAGTTTTTGCATGTCGATGATTTGGCAGAGGCGGTTTGCTATCTGATGTTTTTGGCGGAGGTTCCGGATTTGATTAATATTGGAACCGGTAAAGATATTTCTATTCAACATTTGGCGACATTGGTCGCCCAAATCGTGGGGTATACGGGGACTATTCTCTGGGATCGCGAAAAACCAGATGGGACGCCACGTAAATGTCTGGATATTGGGCGTTTGAAGGCTTTGGGGTGGCAGCCGCGTATCGGTCTTTCAGAGGGTATCTGGTCAACCTATAACGACTTCCTACGCCAGGGGGGCTAAATGGAACTCAAAGGGCGTCAGCACTTTGAGATACATCCTTTCGCTCAGCTCCGCTGAGCGAAAGGATGTTTTTTTTCGGGGGCTCCGCCCCCTGCACCCCCGCTCATAGGAAGCGATTACCCGCAATGCTGAAAAACACCTTGAAGCATTGGGGTTGTTTGGCCGTATAATACGCTTAAAATTTAACGCTTATACCCGTTTCAATGGGTACACTTCATATCTGGAAATATAGGCATCATGAAACAACAACAACAATCTAACGTCTTGCTTTGGTCCGTGATCGGTTTATTGGTTTTTTTGGCCTTAGGCGGGATGCGCGTGGTGGCAGCCGGCATTTCTTTCCTCTTTAAGATTCTTCCACTTCTTGTGCTTGGATATGTTTTTTATTTTGCCTATAACACCTCGCAACGGCAGCGTCATCTTCGCCATTCGGTAGTCAAGGATGGGGATGTGCACCGTCGCTTTGTCGAACTTTTAGTCTATATTATGGTCCAGATGGGCAAAGCGGATGGTCAGCTCACGGCCACAGAAACCCGTGTGATCTATGGCTTTTTTCAGACCCAAATGCGGTATGTGGAAATAGATCTAAAATGGATTTCCGAGTTGATAGAGACGGGCAATCACAGTGACATGTCCTTAGCCACACTGTGCGCAGAGTTTAATGCGCAATTTCCGTATGAAGCCAAGCTTTTGCTTTTGGAACTCATAGGCCAAATCATCGCGGCTGATGGACGCCTGGAAAGTAACGAGAAAACCACGGCGGAAAAGATATTGGGACTGCTCAATATTCACGAAAAAGATGCCTACCGTTTTCGACAGCTCTATCTCACCGGCAAATACCACACGGCCTCTGGCGATAGAAACCATCTTCATTATGCTACCCTAGGACTCAAAGATGGGGCATCCCCAGACGAGATCAAAAAAGCCTATCGTGAGGCATGCAAACAGCACCATCCGGACAAGGTGCATCACTTGGGTCCTGAGTTTCGCAAGGTGGCAGAAGAAAAAATGCAAAAAATCAATGCGGCGTACAAAGCCCTTTCCACGACGACATGATTCCTGGGCTGCATGAAGCGGTACAACGCATGGACCATGCGGCTTTTGCCCATCTCTATATTGTGTGGGCCTCCGACAACCACCAAGCGCCTATCCCAGTGAAAGACAATGACGCCGATGTCAAAGCGTCATGGATTCAAATCTTGGATATCCTGGGCATTCTTGCACCCGAAGCGTTTCTCAAAAAGTTGGTACCCTGTTGGATATGGGTTCTCAAAACATTGGCGGCGGGTGACCGCGCCAGCCTTTCTTCCAGTATCTATATGGATCGAACCAAATCCGATCTTTGACCTTGCCTCTTGACAAGGGGTTTTGAGATGACCGTTTTTGCCTGAAAAAAGGGGGGCTAGATAGTTACATTTTGTTTTTGGATCTCATGATTGAACATCCCGACCTTGCAACAAAGACATTGGGATTTACGGGGACTGTGGGCGAGAGGCTACCTCACTCATAGCCCGCACCGTCCAAAATCTCCATCACGGTCGTCATATGGGTCGCATATTTTTCAACAGAGATGGGGTTCCGGTACCAAAGTCCCCAAGATTCGACAATGGCATTGCCTGTGACCTCTGCGGATACAGGGAATTCATTGTTTAAATTTGCCCACAAATGTTGGGCTTCAGGGGTGATAAGCCACTCTAGGAAAGCTTGTGCTTCCTTGATATGTTTGCTTTTTGCGAGAATGCCCCCGCCAGAGACATTGACCTGTACACCCAATCCCCCAGACACGGGTTGGTCCAACCACGATAGCCTCAATTTTGTTTTGGGATTTTCGCGCTTGTAGTGGCCAAATTCGGAAGAATTGACGATGCCGACATCGCCCTTTCCTGTTTCAAGGGCTTCCAAAACCTGCTGGTCGGTGTCAAAAGGGGGGGCTGCGAGATTAAATACCCAGCCAGACAAGGTGGCGGAGGTCTCTGCGTCGCCCCTGTCATTCATCCACATGGCAAATAAGGACTTGTTGTAAATATGTCGAGAAGAGCGTAGCAATAAGCGTCCCTTCCATTGTGGGAACACAAAGTTGGTATAGGTAGATAGGGTAGATTCAGAGACACGCTTGGGGTGATAAACCGCTGTTATGGCAAAGGAGGCATATCCGAACCAATGTCCCTGGGCATCACGCAAAGAGGCTGGAATTGCAGCAAACAAGAGATCTGACTTTATGGGATACAACAGGCCTTGCGTTGTTGCTTGGGCAAGGCTCACCGCCTCTGTGGCGATAAAAATATCTGCGGGACTGGCGTCTCCTTCGGACTTGAGGCGGTTCATGAGCACGCCGGCATCCGCGATCTGATAGGAGATTTCAACCCCTGTTTTTTGGGTGTACGCCTCAAAAATTGGCGTCATGAGGGCTTCGGATCTGGCCGAATATATGACAAGTTTCGGTACTTTGGTGACTGTTTTGATATAAAAAAAAGCGCCTAAAAGAACGAGCCCTACAACAATACCTACCCGGTGTTTGGTTTTCATATGTGGGTCAACTATACCTTCGCTCGGAAGTGATTTACAAGTTTGGGCTGTCGCAAAATGCGCCATCATGTCTGGACAACCCCACTTGTTAAAAGAGGACGGCTGAAATCCACTGTGGCATAGCCGTCATCAGGGGCCCCCTATTTTTTCTGATTTTTTGTAACTATCTAGCCCTCCCCCTTTTTTTTCTAAAAAACAGGAATATCGAGACCCCTTGTCAAGGGGTAATTTCAAGTAAAGAATTCAATTGGCCAGGACTGTGTATTGTGAAGCAGGGAATCTCTCGCAAAAACATCTATTTTAAATGAAGGAACCCCATTCAAAGGGGTCTTTGCGGATGTTCGTT
>CANNCG010000020.1 GCA_947502965.1 bacterium
AAAATCCCTTTCATGGACTAAGTCCCTTTTAGTATAAGACGTGTTTTGTTATCGGAAGAAAATGGTTTTGAATGCACTGATATTTTGTGTTTCTTTGAATGACGCCTAGTACCCCGTTGCAAAATGAACGCCTGATTTCAAATCGCAGAGGGAGACTATGCGCCATATGAGACCAGAGTGATTTAGAAAGGCATCTGCCCCGGTTTTGTTTGTGGGGTGGTTTTAAATACTCTGGCGATGCACAGGGGCGGACGGCCTCTTGTGCATCGCTTCCTTGCGTTTCATAATACGCCTCTCTATGCCAGATCTTAAACGCCATTTGAACCCTTTTTCCTGTGCCATGTTGGTGGCCGGAAACATGATCGGAATCGGGATATTTGTGACCGCTGGGCGTATCTACACATTATTGCCCAACCCCATGTTGATCTTGCTGGTATGGCTGTTGGGCGGGGCCTTGTCTTTGGTCGGCGGATTGGCCTATGCCGAGATGGCCAGTCGTTTTCCCCGTGCGGGCGGGGGATATGTTTTTCTTCGCGAAGCCTTTGGTCCTTTTTGGGGATTTTTGTCGGGATTTTCGTCGGGGTTGGTGACCATTCCTGGTACCATTGCCTTTTTGGCGATGGGGGTATCGAAATACGCCGGGATTACGACACCATTGTGGGCCAAATGTCTGGGTTTTTTTCTCATTGCCGTGATGTCTTACATCAATTATTTGGGCGTGGTGCGGGGTGCACGGCTGCAAAATGGGTTTATGATGCTCAAGTTTTCTTTGATTTTTATCTTGATCGTGGCGGGATTTGCTTCTATGAATGGGTCGTTTGCACATTTTACGGAATCCGTGCCCTTGTCTCAGTCTCCCTGGATTTTGATTGTCTTGGCCATGGTGCCGGTGATGTATACCTACTCGGGATGGGATGCCACGGTCTATGTGGCGGGTGAGGTAGACAATCCCCGACGTACCCTGCCTTTGGCGATGTTTTGGGGGGCTTTTTTGGTCACGGCGGTATACGTGGCCTTGGTGAGTCTCTATCTCTATGCGGTGGGTTTGGGGACGCCTGAAAACAAAACGGTGATCGTGACCGTGGTCTCTGGTCAGCTCTTTGGGCCTGTGATTGGGGCCGTTGCGGGGGGCTTGGTGGCCTTGTCCGTGTTGGGGTGTTTGGCCGCGACCATTCTCACGGGACCCCGGGTTTTGTACGCCATGTCTAGGGACGGTTTGTTTCCTGCGTTTGCGGGGATGGTGGATGGTCGCTTTTTCACACCGGCACGTGCCATCCTATTTCAGGCGATTTGGTCTTCGGTGTTGGTGGTGTCTGGGACCTTTGATCAGTTGTTGGACTATGTGACCGTACCCAGCGTTTTTTTTGGCGCATTGAATGTGATGGCGCTGTTTGTCCTACGTCAACGGGACCAGCAGGATCCGGGGGTCATCGTGTACCGGATGTTGGGGTATCCGATATTGCCGGCGTTGTTTGTGGTGGGGATGTTGGGGATCGTGGTCAATACGGTTTGGCGGTATCCCCTGGATTCTGGATTTGGGTTACTGATCGTGGCCTTGGGGGGGCCGGTGTACTGGCTCTGGAACCGGGTCAAACGCTAAATGGCCCGTCACTTGCCCTACCCTGTGGCAACGATGTCAGACTTGGTCACGATTCCAACACCGCATTTGCGTCCTGCTGCGGCGAGGCGATGTCGTGAGACGGCTTTGGTGGCGTTTGTGCGCATGGCGTCCGTGGCCCAGCAGGCGGGGGTCGGGCTTCTCATTGTTTCGGCGTATCGGGATTATGCGTTTCAAGAGGCCTTGTTTTTGGATGCGGAACGCCGGTATGGGGTGGGGAATGGCAGCACATGGGTGGCACCGCCTGGCCATTCGGAGCATCACACGGGGTATGCGTTGGATTTGGCAGACGCGGATTTTCCTGAAACGGATGACGAACCGTCTTTTGGGGAAACGCCAGCGGCGGCATGGTTGGCCCACTATGCGCCTTCGTTTGGATTTGAATTGTCTTTTCCAGAAGGCAACTGGCAAGAGGTAGGCTATGAGCCATGGCATTGGCGCTTTGTCGGCGATGACGTTGCCAAGTCGCTTTTTATGCCCCATAGGCTTTTTTTTCAGGAGCGCGAGGATGCGTCTGTAGAAGCCTTGGCGAAGTCAGAGGCATCCTCGCAAAAGAAGTCGCCCTTCCCTGGGGAAGGGTTGGGGATGGGGCCCCGCCATGTTTGAAAAAAGCGTGCACGCACAGGCCAATCCCCACGCGAAGGTGAGGCTCCTCATCCTCCGCGAAGACGCCATCGGGGACATGCTCCTCGCCTTGCCGCTGATCCAGGACCTCTACGACCGCTTCGCGCATCCCGAGATCACCGTTTTGGCTTCCAATTACTCCCAAAATGGCGACATGATTGCCCACCTTCCCTATGTCCATGAGGTCATGATATCGCCGGATATACGGTCCTTTTGGGATGTGTTGGCCTTTGCAAAGGTGTTGCGCACAAAGAGATTCACCCATTCCCTGCATCTGAGTACCCGCGAAGGAACGGCATGGTCGTGTTTTTTTGGGATTCCAAATAATATAGGGGACATGGCCATACTTGGGCTATTGCCGGTGTTTTTTCGTTTGGGCCGTTTTTGCCCACCCCATGACATGATGGTGCATCAGGTTCAGCGTAATTTCTGGGTGGCACGCGGACTGTTTCGGGACCTCGGAACAGACCCGTTTCCTGCGATGCCCACGCAGCCACTGCGCTTTGGCCCGCACCCAGACGACGCGCCGCATGTCCAGGCCATGCTAGCAGGCCTTGGCTTTGACTTTGAGGCGCCCACGCTCTGTATCCATTTGGGCGCGGCTGGGGGCAACAAGCCCGTTTTGCCCGAAAAATACGCGGACTATGCCATGGCCTTGCACCGGGAACGGCCTGATATACAGGTCCTCATCACGGGTGCGTCTGCTGAGGAACAGGATTTTCGAGACCGCTTTTTGGCTGGGATCAATTTTCCCGTGATAGACCTAGTGGGACGTACCACGGTGCGGGAAATGCTCTCGGTGTTGTCCTATTGTCATGTATTCGTGGGGATTGATACGGGCCCGGCCCATATGGCGGCGGCCTTGGGGATTCCGCAGGTGTTGGTGTCCACATCGAAGCGTGTGATTCCCTTTAAATGGGGTCCTTGGCGCAACCGTCATGTGGTGGTGAGGGCCAATGGGGGCTGTGCGATAGCCTGTCATGCCCGTGCATGTCCCGAGTGGACCTGTGTGGACGATCTCCCGATTGCGCAGATGGTGACGCAGACTTTGCTAGTGTGCCATGGCGGGGGATATGAGACGTTTTCAGATCAGCAGGAATATTGGTTTCGCGTGGCAATGCCGATACTCATTCTGGTAGATGAGCACACCCGTGAGCAAGGGGATCTGCTGTGCCAGACATGGCGGTCTTGGGGGCTGACGGTGCATGTGGCGGCGGTGGCGGATTCCATGGGGTATCGCGACTGTGTGGCATGGGATATTCGCATCATTCAGAATCTGTCTGGACGTCGGCGTTTCCGGTTGTTTGGGATGGCGCAGCTGCTCAATAACGCGCTCTCGCATCCGCCCTTGCTGGTACACGGAACTCCGAAATGTCCGACTATTTCGGGATTGTTGTCCCATTATCGCATGCTGTTTTCTCAGCGGATTTTGTAGCGGGGGGTGTCATAAGCGTGCCCTCCTATAGCGCTGAGTATTGCGGGGCTAACGCTCCCTATCTGCCCCCCTCGTAGCGCCCCATTACATCCAGTGGGGGATTGGGGTTTACAACTTATTGGCAAAGAGGGTAGCGTGAGTTTCATTATACCCATCCCAAAATGAAACCGGGAGCGGATGCCTTTCCAAGATGCTAGTTGTCGCGGCATGCTGCGCGAGCACGCTCCCCGGTCGGACGCGGCAAAGCCGGATCCTCCCTCAGCCACAGGCATAGTCACCTATGAAGAACAGGCTCCCGTCACGATTTGAAATCCGGGTTTCATTTTGGAACGGGTATATTACACGTGAACATTGTCCGATGACCTTTGTCAAAACCAAGCTCAAACTGGAAAGCATGGCCAGTGGGGACCAGCTCACTGTTCATTTGCGAGCTGGCGAACCTCTCGAAAATGTTCCCAAAACGGCCATGGCGCAAGGCCATGCGGTGATAGCGATTTCCCACGAAGGATACGACGTTTACCGTGTGGTGATTAAAAAAGGGTAGATTGTAATTATACCTGTTCCAAAATAAAATCCGGGGTTCATTTTGGAATGGATATCTCGAAAAAGGAGCTTTGTACGATGCTAACCACACTTGTTACGGGTGTTGCCGGGTTTATTGGATCTCATTTGGCGGTGCGTCTTCTAGACTTGGGGCATCATGTAGTGGGATTGGACAACTTTTCGGGAAGTCATCCAGACAATTTGACCCATTTGAAAGCCCATCCCAGGTATGGCGCTTTTACGTTTATCGAAGGGGATATTTGCGACTTACCCACATGCCATCGGGCTGTCGCTGATGTGGACTATGTGCTGCATCAGGCCGCATTGGGCTCTGTGCCGCGCTCTGTCAAAGAGCCGCTTTTGTATCATGAAAACAATATTACAGGCACACTCAATATGTTGCTTGCAGCCAGAGACGCCAAGGTGACGCGTTTTGTATTGGCGTCATCGTCGTCTGTATATGGGGATACCCCCACCTTGCCGAAGCATGAGGAGATGCCGCCCGCGCCGTTGTCCCCTTACGCCGTGAGCAAGCTCACCGGCGAGGCGTATTGCCATGCGTTTTATAGGGCCTATGGATTGTCTACCGTTGCGTTGCGTTATTTTAACGTGTTTGGGCCTCGCCAAAATCCCCATTCCCAATATGCGGCAGTCATTCCCAAATTTGTCACGGCTTGCCGCACGGATCAGCCGATGATGATTTATGGAGATGGTGAACAAACCCGGGATTTTACCTTTGTGGACAATGTGGTGCGTGCGAATCTCTTGGCCTGTGAATGTCCAGAGGGGCTATTGGGGCAGGCGATTAACGTGGGATGTGGGGACCGGATATCGGTGAAAACCTTGGCGATAGAGATCCAGAAACTCATTTTGGGAGCCAATGTGGGAAAGGGGATTACCTATCTGCCGCCACGTGAAGGGGATATCAAGGATAGTTTGGCGGCAATAGCGAGGCTGACGCAGTTGGGGGTCACAGATCCGGTGAGCTTGGAAGTGGGTTTGGCAGAGACGGTCGCATGGTATATGTCCCAGTGAGGACCGCCTCATGACCCACATCCTCGTCACCGGCGGTGCGGGCTTCATCGGTGCCCATACCTGTAAAGCACTCGCTCTCATGGGTTACCAACCGGTGGTGCTGGACAATCTGAGCACCGGCTATCGGGACTTTGTCCAATGGGGGCCCCTGGTCCAAGCCGATATCGCAGACACAACGGCGGTCGCAGCGACCATCACGCAGTATGGCATCACCGCCATGATGCACTTTGCCGGGTCTATTGTCGTGCCGGATTCTGTGCGGGATCCGCTCACGTATTATGACAACAATATTTCCAAAAGCGTGCGCCTCATCCAAACGGCGGTGGATCATGGCGTACAAAATATCGTATTTTCTTCTTCTGCGGCGGTGTATGGGATGCCAGATGTGGCACGTATCCCTGTACATACGCCGCTGAATCCCATTTCGCCTTATGGATATAACAAGGCGGTGATTGAGCGATTGCTCTCAGATCTGAGTACCGCGAGGCCGGATGTGCGTGCCTTGTCGCTGCGGTACTTTAACGCAGCAGGGAGTGACCCCGATGGCCAGGTGGGGGAATCGCATGTGCCTGAAACCCATCTGATTCCACTGGCGCTGGATGCACTGTCTAAAAAACGCGCTGCGTTGACGGTATTTGGACGGGATTATCCGACGCCAGACGGGACGTGTATCCGGGATTATATTCACGTCTCAGATTTGGCCATGGCGCATGTGCAGGGTCTTCGGTATTTGGCCAAAGGTGGTGCGTCCCAGATTTTGAACCTGGGAATAGGGCAGGGGTTTTCGATTCTCGAGGTGCTGCGTACGATAGAAACGGTGTGTCAGATGCCTGTGCCTTTTGTTTGGGGCCTTCGTCGCGAGGGGGATCCCGCACGTCTGGTAGCCGATGCAGACGCCAGCCGTCGGATTTTGGATTGGACGCCAGTGCATACCTCCTTGGACAAAATAGTTGCCGATGCATGGGCGTGGCGGCGGGCTTGAACGGGAGTCAAAGGGCTAGCGCTTTTTGAATCCCGTTTTTTGGTTTGGGGGGCTGTTGCAAAATGCGCCATGCGGCGTCAGTGCTCGCCAGAAAAATCCTCATTTACGCTCAGTAAACGCCGGTTTTTCTGGCTCGAAATCTTTGCATGACACATTGTGAAACAGCCCCTTTGGGTCTAAGTGGGTGGTGTTAATTTACCGCCAAGCAGCCATCTAAATATACCCGTTCCAAAGTGAAACCCGGATTTCAAATCGTGGCGGGAACATATTCTTATATGTGACCAGAGCGATTTGGAAAGGCATCCGCTCACGGTTTCATTTTGGAATGGGTCTAGCTTGGTTTAGCCTCGAATCATCCCTAACAGGGGGTGAATTAAAAAATACATGTTTGGGTTCTGAATCCTACGGGCATACTTTCCTCTGAGTTAAAGAGGGGGAAGACAATGGGCAACACTTGCTGGGTAACCAAGTGGTGTTTTGGGGTCGTAATGTACCTGGGTTTGTCTCTACAAATCTGCGCACAATTCGAAAATATCCCCATTACACCCTATGCATTGGGTGGATCAACGGTTGCCGCCAGTTTGGGATCCGAATCTGTCTTGCATAACCCTGCGGGGCTTTTGGGGATGAAAGAACATCAAATCGAAATGGGCTATGCCGATAGCTTTTCATCCGTACAGAGTGGGTGGGTGTCTATGGGAAAACGTATTCTAAAGAATACCGTTATCAACATGTCCTTTCCCGTGACGATGGTCCAACACGATGCCACCGTGGAAAATGGCTTTGGCCAAGCGGAAGTGACGGGGGGATTTCAGGATATGCAAGCGGCGGCCATCGTCTCCGTAGCATCGGAAGTCAAACCCGGTGTGACCTTGGGACTCAATGCCAAATATGAGACGCATCAGATTGAAACCCAACAAAGCGCAGGGTTTGCGTTGGATGCGGGGATTCAATGCCACAATGATTTCATGCGTTTGGGTGTGGTAGCCCAAAACATCGGGGGCATCACCAAGACATGGTCTACAGGTCGTCGTGAGACCGTGCCGATGACCTTGGGTTTAGGGGCCCAGGCGTTTTTACCTTTTGGCTTAACGGTCTTGGGGGATGTTCGTTTGACCGAAAATACGCGTATTATAGGGCTCGGTGTCTTGGGCGCCCTCAATGGGTATTTGACGCTGTTTGGTGGGTTGGCCGATGTGGGTGTCCGAAATACGCTACGTATGGGTGTGGCCTTGGATTTATCTGGATTTACATTGAAATATGCGATGTCGTTACACGACGAATTGGGTGTTTCCCATAGGGTTGGCTTATGTTTTACAACGATTTAATACAGAGCATGTCTCAGAGAGCCGCCTTGCTGGGGTTGCTGTTTGTGGGGTTATTTTTGCTAGGGGGAATGGGTCCTGTGTGTGCAGCGCTTCCCCGTGCGCAGAGTGTCATCGTGCGTTTGCAGACAGGGTCGTCTTTACAGAGCCATGGCTCACTGATGGAACAGCTCAAAAAACGCTATCCCAATGCCAACGTTTGGGTGCCCAAAGTAGGCGCATCTACAGCGGTTTTGTCGCGGGCAGCGACGGTGTTAGTCTCTATTCCAGAAGGGGTGGATCCTGAGGCGATGGCGGAGGATTTGTCCAAAGAATCGTGGGTGGTTCAGGCAGAACCCAACTATCCTGTTGTGGCCATGACGACCAGTGATCCCTTGCGGTATTTGCAGGGGCATTTGTATGCAAATCGCTTGGCTCAACTCAAAGACTTGGTGGCCTATCGGGAAGTCTTGGTGGCTGTTTTGGATAGTGGGATTGACTATTATCACGAAGATTTGAAAGACCAAATACACCTCAATTCCCAAGAAATACTCAATGGTGTCGATGATGATCACAATGGCTTTGTAGACGACCTCTATGGCTATGATTTTTATGGGTTTTACAAAGGTGATGGCCATGCAAATCCCAATGATGGCCTGGGGCATGGGACCCATGTTGCGGGCATTATAGGGGCAAAATCGGGCAATCAAGTGGGTATTGAGGGTGTGGCGGCCTATGTCAAATTGCTCAATGTTCGCTTTTTGGATGACCGTGGTTTTGGCAACCAATATGATGCGGCGGTGGCCATTCGGTATGCGGTGGATATGGGGGCCAAAATCATCAATTGTAGCTGGGGATATTTCAGGTCTACCTCGGTATTGGAGGAGGCCTTGAACTATGCTTTTTCCCGTGGTGTCATCGTGGTCGCGGCGGCAGGCAACTCTGGCAGCCGTGTGGCGGAATATCCCGCTGCTTATCCCGGTGTGGTGTCTGTGGGCGCCATTACCCTTGCAGATACAAAGACCTATTTTTCAAGCTTTGGGAAAGTGGATACGGCCATGTATGGCAATGCGATCTACAGCACGCTTCCCAATAACCGTTATGGCAGCATGTCCGGAACGTCGCAGAGCACAGGGGTTGTGACAGGTATTCTCGCAAGGCTCATGGCGCATTTTCCAGAGGCAACATCGGTGAATATCCATGCCCAATATTTTGCTGCGTGTACCAATTCTGATCCGTCTGCCGGGGTGGGAAAAGGGATTTTTTCGACCCAAGCGTTCTATACGAATAGCCGCTATGATCCAAATGCGCATTCTCAAAGTAACCTGTCTGTCCTACCGGTCGATATATCAGGGATTTTGTCGGTGAAATCGAATAGCCTCGCGATTACAAAACTTCATAGTTTTCCAAATCCACATGTCACCACCACGGCCTATATCGGGTTTGAAAGCAGCCATTCTTCGGTACTGGTGACGGTCAAGATTTTTGATTTGGAGGGGCGCTTATTACGCACCTTGGGCAGCGTGGCCTCTCGCGGCTATAACCGCTTGCCTTGGGATTTGCTCACAGATACGGGGGGGGTGCTCAAAAACGGGTCGTATCTCTACGTGCTCGAGGCCACCAGTGGGGACGATACCGAGATAAAAAGAGGCCGGTTTGCGGTGTTGTTGTAGGGAGATGATCGATGTGTTTCTGTGATATTCTTAGGAAAATATGGGGAGCATTGCTATAATCTTGGGCTATCTATGTTGATGCTGCTTATTTTTACCTTTGGTGCGATTCTGACACTGGTATTATCCATTGCCATTGGCTTTGAGCGGGAGCTCAGAGACAAACCCGCAGGTATCAAAACCCATGCCTTTATCGGGGTTGGGGCGTATGCCTTTAGTTATTTGTCTTTTCATGTGAGTGCCACGTTTCCCCTTGCGGATCCCACGCGGATTACCGCTCAAATTGCGGCGGGGATTGGCTTCATTGGCGCGGGGGCTATTTTGCAATCCAAAGGGGGTGTGCGTGGGCTGACCACGGCGGCCACATTGTGGATTACCTCGGCGATTGGGTCTTTGGTGGGGGCCGGGTATTTTGGGGTGCCGATCGTATTGACGGTGGTGACCCTGGTGGTATTGTTGGTGGCAAGTTGGATCGTGGCCTATTTGCCCCAGCCGTTGCGGCGTACTTTCTATATTGAAACGACGACCACAGCCGCGATGGAAGATATTGACAAAGCCGTCTGCCTGCATCCTGTGCGTGTGATACAAACCAAATTTACCTTGGAGCACCCCCAGCGGTTGGAAGTCATGGTCAAGGGAACCTCTTTGGCCATCAAACTGCTTGCTGGGCAGCTCAGAGTGATCAAAGGGGTGGAGACGGTGGTTGTCATCTAGCCTTCGTAGGCTGGGAATTACCTTGGGCGATCCCGGTGGCATTGGTCCTGAAGTAGCCTTGAAAGCGGTTTGTGAATCGACGGAAGTGTTTGTTCCTGTGATTTTTGGGCCTGTTTCTGTTTTGGATCATGTAGCGGCACTCACTGAAAAATTTGATATTCATTTTTTGGCTATGTCAAAAAATGGGGAGAAGCACAAAGGGCTTCGCCCTTTGAATCCCAGTCAAGGCCAACAAACAGACATCGCCATCATGGGAATCCAACCCTTTGACAAGGCTCAGGGACCAGCGAAACCCTTTGAAAATCCTTTTGTTTTTTCTCTTCCGGCGGAGCCGGGAAAGAAAAAACATGTTTTCTGGGTTTCCACTGGAGACACCCCTCTTGACATAGGCACTGTCTGTGCAGCCAACGGCACCCATGCCTATACGGCCATCCAGTTGGCCACAGAGGCATGCCTCTCTGGCCAACTGGATGGCATGGTGACAGCGCCTATCTGCAAAGAAGCCATGTCGATGGCGGGCGCCTCCTTCACGGATCACACGACGCTGCTGGCGTCGCTGGCCCAGGCGGAGGTGTCCATGGGTTTTTATAGCGGGCCCTTGCGGGTGGTATTGGTGAGTGTGCATTGTCCCCTGTCAGATGTAGGGCGACATATCACCCCTGACACCCTAAGCCGTGCCTGCCGCCATGCCGTCACTTTGGCCCGCTACCATCGCCAAAGGGTGCCCAAAGAAACGCCTATTCGGATTGCGGTGGCGGGACTCAATCCCCATGCGGGAGAAAATGGTCTGTTTGGACATGAGGAGATCGCCGTTATTGCGCCCACCATCGCCGCCTTACGGGCAGAAGGCCTGCCTGTCGAAGGCCCTTTTCCAGCAGATACCCTTTTTCATCACGCCTATCAGGGCGATTTTGATGTGGTGGTTGCGATGTATCACGATCAGGGGTTGATTCCTGTCAAAATGTTGGCTTTCGATACGGCGGTGAATATGACGATTGGGCTGCCCTTTGTACGAACGTCGCCAGATCACGGGACTGCTTTTTCCCTGGCGTATCAGGACAAAGCGGATCATAGGTCTTTTGCAGCTGCTTTGGATTTGGCCTTGCATTGGGATTGGCGCTGATGGGTGCGAAGCTCGGTCAAAACTTTCTTGTAGATCCCAATATTCTGAGAAAAATCATGACCTTAACGGCCCCTTCTGCGACTGAAACGGTTGTTGAAGTGGGCTGTGGTTCTGGCATTATGACCCGTGCTTTGTGGGAAGGTGCGAAGCAGCTTTATGTCGTCGAAATTGACGCGACATGTATCCTCAATACAAAGCAGAATTTGGGTATTATTGATTTGGCCGCAAGCTCGGTGGGTTTGTATTTGTCGCGGCATGCTCAGCGCCAAAGCGCTCTTCACGAGCACGCTCCCCGGCCAGACGTGGCAGAGACAGATCGGGCCTCAGCCGCAGACGCAAAGGGGATTCAAAGGGCGAAGCCCTTTGAAATACCGGATCCAATCTCGGCGAAGCCGAGATTGGATCCGGTATTTATTCATGGGGATGTACTCGACGTTGGCTTTCGGGCGGTAGATGCCAGGGATCGCCCTTTTCGTATTATCGCGAATATTCCCTATTATATTTCTGCGAAATTCATGGCTCTTTGTGCGGCGTATAAACATCAGATTACAGATATCACCCTCATGTTGCAGTGGGAATTTGCCAAAAAACTGGTCTCTAAACCTGGGGAGTCCGGCTATACGCCATTGGCTATTTTTGCACAGATGCACTTTGATATCCGACTGGATTTTCAGGTTAGCCGCCATTGTTTTCGCCCGGCACCCAAGGTGGATTCGGCTATAGTCACTCTGAAGCCCAAAGCGATTCCAGACGATTTGGTCAGCGATGATGGCTTTTTTCTCTTTGTGAAAGCGGTGTTTTGGGGCCGTCGCAAGCCGCTCAAATCTGCGTTGCATAAGAGTCCCTATTGGACAGTAAAAGCGGGCTACGCCACACATCCCATTTGGGACATCCTCGGGAGTACCCGGGCAGAAGTACTGTCTCGCGAACAGCTGTTGGACACCTATCGCCAGGTGTTACCGTATTTGGAACGGGTGCTGGCGTTTAAGCCTCGGGAAGTTTTTGATCTCGAATAGGGGGGCGCGATTCTTTTGATTGACTTTTAAAAAATAGAAATATATTTTAAAATTCAAAATATGACGCTATTTGAATGTATTGTTTTTGTGGGCTTGATTGCGCTCTTGGGTTTGGGTAGCGTACATGGGGTGCATCAGGCCCTGTCCCGGCAGCGCCTTTTTCTCGAAACGCTGTCTTTGGGGTCACATTTGCAAGGAGAGCGCTTGCGTAGTGCTTGGATGGATAGCGATTTTACAGTGATGCCTTCGCTAGCGGGTGCGGTGAGCTACCGTGCACGGGACCGCATGGCCCTCTACCCGTCTTTTGCCACCGGGAAAATAGGATTTACGCAAGCGGGGACTGCCAAATACAGCGGCACCCTACGCTTGTCCCAGAATGGCTTTGAAAGCCGTATTACCTTGGGGGTTGGGCTGACGCCTTTGCGGATTTATGCAGTTGGGCTCTAGAGGATTTGTATTGTTGGAAGTGCTCGTGACGGTGGCATTGCTTGGGATGCTGTTACCGGTGTTCTCATCAGCAATGGTCATGCTGCGGCATGCGTGGCGGGCCAGTGAGGTTGTCGAAGGGCGATTGTTGGTCCTGGAAAACGTTTTGCAACAACAGGACTGGACCTCTGATGCGGTGTCATCGATACAGTCCCATTCGCCGTCTTACAATATCGCGGTGTTGCCGATTTCGTCGCATGAGGAGATCCGGGTGTTGGTGTTGCCATGACGGGTCTAAATAAACCGAACCAAAACGGTAGGCTACACGCCCCCAAGCCCCCCTGCATAGCGTACCTTCGCTACAGCGCCCGTGGCTACATTCTATTAGAGCTCATCATTGCCTTGGTTCTTTTGGGCTTTTTAATGCCTATTTTGGCCCAAATCTATCATGTGGCTCATGGGTTTTTGCAGACGACGATACGTCAGAGTTCGGCCTTACAGGAACGACACTATCTTCATTTTGTATTGCGAGAAGACATGCACAAAGCGCTGTCTTTGTGCCAAATAGGCGATGACTATCTGATACATACGTCAGTGGGGACCATTACGTATACCCTGGAATCGGAGGTGTTGAAGCGTCGTTTTTCAGGACAAACCATCCGATTGAATCCCGATCTGTCGGTACGGTGTTTGGCGATGACCATGACGCCGGAAATCTTGAAATTGCAGGTAGAGACCGATTTGGGGACTCTGGTGCTCCGACGGTGAGGGGCTATATCCTTATCAGCTTTTTGGTGGTGATGACGATGGTCACGGGGGCGTTGTCCACCTCGGTGGTGCTGCTGTGGCAACTGCGAGATGTGCAAGAACTGCGTATACAACGCCTGCATGCAGAAGCCATGGTGCTGAGCGCATGGTCCTGGTGGGAGCTGAATCCAGAGGCGTCTTTGCCTGTGTTTCCTCTTTATTTTTCGCCCACTCATGTGCGTACATCCGATCTCCTAGCATTGGATCTTCCCCTCCCAGGGAAGGCCTATCTGGTTCAGAGTGGCCATACGGTTTGGGCGATAGGTGTTTATGAAGGGGTGAGGGTGTTCCAATCCCGTCCCTAACCGGGTAACCGGTAGATGACGCTGGGGTGCGCATCATGTTCAGGCGCAACGATACGCCACGCCTGAGGGGTCCGATTGATCTGTCGCACCGTGCTCAGTCGAAGCGCCTTCTTCACGAGGATGCGCCCCGGTTGGACGTGGCGGCGGCCAGATCCGAACTCAGCCGCAGGCGCTCACCCCCTGGCGTAGGAGAGGGTTACGTGGCATAGTAATGGGTACGCTACGCCGGGGGGCTGATTGTCGTGGCATAGAAAGAAGGGTATTCCGTGAGTGTTTTCTCTCTGATAAAGACGATCATATGGCGTGATCCCATCGTGATGGCGCCCTACGCAGTGTATGCGTTACTGACGTTTTTGATCACAACCCATTTTGGGCCGGATGTGCCGGCCTCCGCGACTGCAAAAACGATGTCGCAATTGCCAACGTTCATGCTGTTTGGATTGATACTAGGGGATTTTTTGGCCAGAGGGGTGACCCTTATGGGGGTTTCTGCGCAGTTTAAAAAACCATCGAAACAGCCGTGGATACAGTGGTGGCGGGACTATCTTGTTTTGAGTTTGGGGTTTTCCGGGGTCTATTTGGGTGTGGGGAGCGTTGTCTCTGGTGACGCTGAGCGACTGTCTTCTTTGGGGATAGCGGGTGTGATGGTGGCCTTGGTTGGGGTATGTTTGTCCCTTGTCGTGGTTTTGATTGCCCCATTGTTGATGTTTTTTCGTGGGTGGGGCTTGGTGGCGGCTGTGCAGGGGAGCTTTCGACTGTTGCGGCAGCGTTCGGGGTTGGTGCTGCGCTTGGTTTTGATGAACCTGTCTTTTGTGTTTTTTTTCATCCTTTTGGGGACTATCATGGGACAGATTCCTGTGATTGGGATGACGATGAGCTATCTTTTTCAATCCTTGGGGCAAACTGTGGCCTTGATCTATAGCTTTGTCATCTTGGGTGAAGCAGAGTCTGCTCGCGGGGTACGCATTGGGGAAGACCAAGGCGGGCAGGGGCAGGTCTAAGAAGAGAGTAACTTTATACCCTCATGCCCCATCGGGGTTCATACAAGGGAGATCCGGCCCTGCGTATTGGCGGATGAGGACAGGGCGGGGTAGTCCATGAGCGTTGTGCTGAGCCTAGTCGAAGGATACCCATCCTAAAATGAAATCGGGAGCGGATGCCTTTCCACTGTTACAACGGGAGCTCATGTTTTTGATCAAAACATATAGGTGTAAATGGGCTTATGAATTGAATACCTTTTTGTCGGTATCTCAAAAAGCAGGTAATCGTATCTTTTTAGAGGGATTCAGTCCAGAGATTCGAGGCTCTGTGATTCAGGATTATCATCAAAAATAGGTAACTATCTAGCCCCCCCCTTTTTTTTTCTAAAAAACAGGAATATCGAGACCCCTTGTCAAGTAATGGCACTAGTTTAATGATAAGAAAACTTTCTATGGGGCCTACGTTTTATGCGCCTAGGGTAGGCGCGACCGGGCCGAGAACGAAAGGCTAGATTCC
>CANNCG010000021.1 GCA_947502965.1 bacterium
GTTGCTGTAACCAGCATCGTTAAATACGTGTTGTCAGGTGTATACAGTCGTCGCCGAAACCCTTTCCCGTCGATCTTTACTTCCTTTTTTACTATCATTTCCTCTAATGGTCCCACCAAGTCTTTTTCTATTTCTTCCTCTATTTGAAGACTCATTCCTATCCCTCGGTTCATGTGACACCCTCCTTTGTTGGTTTTGACAAAGTATATATTAATACTCGATGTTTAAACTAGTGCCATTACTTGTCAAGGGGGTCTCGATATTCCTGTTTTTTAGAAAAAAAAGGGGGGGCTAGATAGTTACCTTTTTTATATACCAACGGTAACCATCTTTTACATCTTCAATTACAATACCGAATTGTGCCAACACGGCATCCCGTAAGCGATCCGCCTCAGCATAGTCGCGATTGTGTTTGGCCGCTTTACGGGCTTCCATCATGTGGATAGCCGCGTCAGGTGCCGTATCCGCTATCGACACATCGCCAAACAGCCCCAAAAGACGTCCCAATTCTGTGAGCACTCCCCCGGCATTTACATGATGGGTATGCATATATTTATTCAAATCAAACAATACCCCAATAGCCCCTGCCGTATTAAAATCATCATCCATCGATTCTTCAAAACGGGTACGAAATCCCACACATTCAGTCACATGGCGTTCTTCTGGATCCGGCCATTCAACCACCAGTTTCCGAGTATGATGAAGACGCGATAAGGCTTGCTGGGCCTCATCCAAGCCTTCTAAAGAAAATCCCAATGGCGATCGATAATGCGTTTTTAAAAGAAAAAAACGGATGACTTCGCCAGAATAGGTCTGAAGAATGTCACGAATTGTAAAAAAATTCCCCGCAGATTTGGCCATTTTTTCGTCCCGAATAATGACAAATCCATTGTGCAGCCAATAGCGCGCAAAAGGATGCCCCGTTGCACATTCAGACTGGCAAATTTCATTTTCGTGATGCGGAAAGATCAGGTCTTGCCCCCCTGCGTGGATGTCGATACTAGGACCCAATGCTGCCAACACCATAGCGGAGCACTCAATATGCCACCCTGGACGTCCTTTTCCCCAAGGACTTTCCCAAAACGGTTCTCCTGGTTTTGCGGATTTCCAAAGCACAAAATCAAGCGGGTTGCGCTTCATATCAGACACCTCTACACGGCTACCTGAAATCAAATCCTCCAAGATTTTTTTTGACAATTTTCCATATTCAGGAAAAGCAGCCACAGAAAAATAAACATCTCCCTCTGAAACATAAGCAGCCCCCTTCTGAATCAAAGTCGCAATCAACGACTGCATCTCCCCAATATACGCGGTCGCCCTGGGATAGGATTCCGCTGGCAAAACATAGAGGGACTGTAGGTCTTCGAGACATGCCGAAATAAACCGTGTCGTGAGAGACTCCCAAAATTCCCCTAGCTCAGCTGCTCTTTTGATAATTTTGTCATCAATGTCTGTAAAGTTTTGAACATACCGCACACGATAGCCTCTATAGGCCAGATGGCGACGAATACAATCAAACACAACGTAAACCCGCGCATGACCGACATGACAATAGTCATACGAGGTAATGCCACAGGTATAAAAGGTCACCTCAGACGGATTCAAGGGAATAAATTTCTCTTTTTTTGCAGTTAAGGTGTTGTACAGATAAATAGACATGTGCGACCTAAAACCCGTGCTCAGAACCCGGAAAAAAACCAGAGGCCACCTCTGATCGAAAGGCCGAAACCGCATGCTGTATCCCCGTCCCAAAATCTGCATAGCGCTTTGTAAATTTAGGCGAATGGGGTGTCAACCCAAGCATATCCTGTGTCACCAATACCTGCCCATCACAGCCAGCCCCCGCGCCAATCCCCAATGTCGGAATACTTAATTGCGCCGTAATCGCAGTAGCCAAAGAGGCCGGAACCATTTCCAATACCAGGGCAAAACAGCCCACCGCTTCCAAAGCCACGGCCAAGGATTGCAGGGTCTCTGCTTGCTGGGAATCCCGTCCCTGGACTTTGTATCCGCCCAGTTGATGCACCGAATGTGGCGTAAATCCGATATGCGCCATGACAGGAATACCAATCTCACATACCGCCTGAACCGCAGGCAGCAAATACGGAGACACTTCCATTTTGACCGCCTGGACACGGCCTTCCTGAACCAGCCGCCCAGCACTGGCCCGCGCCTGCTCTACCCCAATATGGTAGGACATAAAAGGCAAATCTCCTACAACCAAGGCATGCGAAACAGCACCAGAAACAGCCTTGGAATGGTAAACCATTTGATCCAAGGTCACACTCAGGGTATCTGTGTTACCACAAAACACATTTCCTATAGAATCTCCCACCAAAATAACATCCACCTCGGCGGCATCTAAGGCGCGGGCCAACAAGGCATCGTAGGCCGTCAGCATCACTATTTTTTTTCCTTGGCGCTTTTTTTTGATCAAATCTACACCATGTAATTGGGCCATTATGACGATCCTTTCATCCAACGATTCTGCTTAAACCAACGGTTCAAACGCCCAAAAACGCCCCCCGAAACCGATGATTCTTCTTTATACAAACTAAACAAACGGGTTTCTAGGGCTTGTTTATTCAAGTATCGGGTCAGATTACCACGCTCTGCCAAAGAAATAACCCCTGTCTCTTCTGAAATCACAATAACCAATGCGTCCGATACTTCAGACAACCCCATTGCCGCACGGTGTCGGGTACCCAATCGCCGATCCTGCAAGGTGGCATCCGTCAGTGGCAGCAGACATCCCGCAGCCGCAATCCGACTCTCTCGTAAAATAACAGCCCCGTCATGGGTGGGAGACTTCGGCCAGAAAAGAGAGGCCAACAATTCCCCAGAGATATGCGCATGAACCCGAATGCCCGACTGAATATACTCGTTTAAATTGCTGCCCAACTCAATCACAATAAGCCCACCCACCCGTTCTTTGGACAAAATATCCACAGCACGCAGCAACTGTTTAATAACGGATAGATGCTGGTCATCCTCGTGAATCATAAAAGGGGTCAACAAACGACCAGAACCTATACGCTCTAAAAAACGCCGTAACTCTGGCTGAAACACAATTAAAATCAGCAAAAGCAACACCGTTGCAAACTTGCCCAGAACCCAATTTAACGTCGTTAATTGTAGAGTAAAGCTCGCCGCATACAAGGCCAAAACAACCAATAATCCGCGCACCAAAGATTCTGCGTGGGTTTCTGAAATCCATACCAACAAACGGTATATCAGAAGGTAAACCAAACAAAAATCAACAGTGGCCACTAGCCAATGCGTCGACGCCAAAAAGGCCGATAGGGGCATCAGACCTCAGCATCAAGGCGAAGCATATCCGCCATCGTTTCCCGACGCACCCACACCGTACTCTGTACATTTTCTACCATCACCACGGCAGGCCTAGGCACCCGGTTGTAGGTAGACGCCATTGCATAGTTATACGCGCCGGTTCCATAGACGACGACGAGATCGCCCACCTGCAAGGTTGGCAACAAGACCTCATGGGACAACACATCGCCAGATTCACAGTAACGCCCCGCAATCGCATAGGTTTCAGTAGCAGACCTCTCTACGGCTTGTGCCACCCCAAACGTGTACTTGGCTTGATACAGCATAGGTCGAATATTGTCCGCCATCCCGCCATCAATAAAGGCATAGGTTTTGACACCAGGGATATCTTTAATGGCCCCCACACGGTATACCGTTAGGCCTGCAACCCCCACGATAGAACGCCCCGGCTCTAGTATCAACTTGGGCAGTGGTATGCCGGCTGCCTGACAGGCGGTTTTGAGATGCGCCGCCATCCCTGACACCAAGGCAGAGACCACTGGCGGATCATCTTGCGCCGTGTATTGGATGCCCATCCCGCCACCCAAATTCAGAACCTCGATGTCACGGCCCAACACCCGAGACAAGGACTGGGTGTGATCTACCATACGATCAACCAAGTCATAGTAAGGCTCTGTATCAAAAATCTGAGACCCGATATGACTATGTAGCCCTAAAATATGAATAGCCGCATCTGATTTATACGCCGCCGCCAAGGCCATCACACTGTCTTTGGCCAATCCAAACTTGGAATCAATTTGGCCCGTTTTAATATAATCGTGGGTATGCGCCTCTATTTCTGGCTTCAAACGCAACATGACAGGGACACGACGCCCCAATGACTTTGCCAATGCTGACAACGTGGCCATTTCTTGTTCATGGTCCACCACCACCGTGACACCAGACTCAACCGCCAATTGCAGCTCTTCGAGTGATTTGTTATTGCCATGAAAGACAATACGGTCCGGGGCTATTCCTGCACGAAGCGCCGTCAAACACTCGGCCCCAGACACCACATCAACACCCAGCCCACAGGACTTCAAAAAAGCAAGCAAACGAATGGACATGCCCGCTTTACCGGCATAGATCACCATGTGATTGGGATAGGTCTCAGCCAGCGGTTCGGTATACGCCGCACACATATCCCGAATAGTGGCCGCATCCACCACATACAGCGGTGTGCCATACGCTGCTGCAAGTTCGGAGAGACGTAGGCCCCCGATGAAGACATCTCCTGATTCCTGACGATACGTGATTGGAAAAATACCCATAATTATCTCTTTCTTGTTCTCAAGGATCACAGAAAAACCTTATTTTTTTTGAGACCGTTTTTTAGGCGCTACCGCCAGTTCAGGCGCGGCATTGTCCTCCTGAATAGAAACAACAGGCGTTCCTTTATCTACAATCAAAACACCATTTAAATGGTCAATTTCGTGTTGCAAAATACGGGCTAAAAAGCCTTTCTCACGCAATACAACAGGTCTTCCAACAGCCGAAAACCCCTTTACATGAATACGTGTATGTCGCGTCACATTGACCGTCACACCAGGCAAGCTCAAACAGCCTTCCTCATCTACCGCTTCCCCAGACACCGAAATTATTTCAGGATTGATAATTTCAAAGTGGTGCTTTTTGTACCCCACGACCAAGACACGCAAAGTCACACCGACCTGGGGTGCGGCAAGCCCCACCCCACGGTACGCATCCATTGTCTCAAACATATCCGCCACTAAATCTTTGAGAGCCGTATCAAAAGCCAACACAGGCTTCGCAATATCTCGCAAAACCTCATGCGGATAAGCCAAGACCGTTCTGACCGCCATCGTTATCGTGAAATCAACCGAATCGTTTGGTTGCGACGAGACCCAACAGACACCAAGGTAATAGGCACCCCTACAGCAGCAGAGACATATTCCACGTATTGTTTGGCCGTCTCAGGCAAATCCGCAAAACGGGTAATATTTGAAATATCTGTTTCCCAACCTGGTAAGGTGTCATAAATCGGCTCACATGACGAAAACAGATCCAAATCCAAAGGAAAATGAATCAAATCACCTTCGGATGTTTTGTATTTCGTGCAAACCTTTATTTCCTTACAGCTGTCCAAAACATCCAATTTCGTCAAACAAATTTCTGTAATCCCATTAACCCGTACGGCATAACGCAACCCTACCAAGTCCAACCAGCCACAACGGCGAGGCCGATTGGTCGTCGTACCGTACTCTGCACCACGGTGACGCAACAGTTCACCGGTTTCATCTGTCAATTCCGTTGGAAAAGGACCTTCCCCCACCCGGGTCACATAGGCTTTGGCAACCCCAAACACCTGATGAATTTTGTGAGGGCCAATCCCTACACCAATACAGGCACCGCCAGAAACAGGACTGGACGAGGTCACATACGGATAGGTCCCGTGATCGATGTCCAACATCGTCCCCTGAGCGCCCTCTAAAATCACCCGTTTCCCCTGATCAATGGCCTCATTCACAAACAAAGATGTATCCACAACAAAAGGACGCAAACGGTTCCCTAGCGCTGCATATTGGGCGACAACGGCGTCGATATCTACCGTATGATTGGGCAAAACAGCGGCCCAATCTTTCCTAGAAATCACTTTTCGAAGACGTGACTCGGACAACAAATCCATGATACGCACCCCAACACGGGACACTTTATCAGTGTAACAAGGGCCTATTCCACGACCCGTTGTGCCAATTTTTTGACCCAAACGATGCCCCTCTTCTTGAGAATCCAACAACTTATGGAAGGGCAAGATGACATGGGCCAGACTGGAAATCTTGAACTTTTCTGGCGTTACCGAAATTCCCTTCTGGTGCAAGGTATCGATTTCCCAAAAAAGAACTTCAGGGTCAATCACCACGCCATTTCCAATGACGCAACAACATGTATCGTACAAAATCCCTGATGGAATCAAATGTAATTTAAACGTTTTTTCGCCAACAACAACGGTATGTCCGGCATTATTCCCACCTTGGTAACGCACCACGAGGTCCATTTTCTCGGCCAAGATATCCGTTATTTTCCCTTTACCTTCGTCGCCCCACTGGGCTCCGACAATGATTTTTACTGACATTGCGACACACTCACTTTTGTAATTTTGAACAAACAGACACCCCATTCATTCGCTTGAGACTATCCAAAGAGACCCTTAGACTTATTTGGACAGTCTCATCGACCCTGCCATGCCGTGCGCCGCTCATGTGTGAACCTGAGGGATACACATGGGTTCCAGCCACAAAGACTGGATAGAAACTCTAGGACAAAGGTATGTTATTGTCGTTCAAGCTCCCACACTTAAAACGTTGGTACCACATAAAATCAGGCCCACCAACACAGAAGGGCGCGGGGATTATAACAAAAGGACACCTGTATGTACCATAACATTGTCTTGATCGGGATGATGGGTAGCGGAAAAAGCAGCATCGGACGCTGTCTTTCGGAGCACCATCCCCTCATATTTACCGACACAGATACCCTCATAGCGCAAAAAACAGGAAGCAGCATCCCCGATTTTTTTAGCCAAAACGGCGAAGTGGCCTTTCGCAAAATTGAATCTGAGATTTGCGAAACACTTCCCAACTACAAGGGGTATATCATCGCCACTGGTGGCGGTATTGTTTTATCCAAACCCAATAGACAGACGCTCAAAAAAAGTGGGTGGGTGGTATACCTCCATGCCTCCACAGCACAGATTTTGGCACGGTTGGCGCATGATCAAAGCCGCCCGCTTCTGAACACACCCGACAAAGAAGCCAGAATTCAGGACTTACTCACCCAACGAGAGTCGCTCTATAGAAGAACAGCCCATGTGGTGGTCGATATAACCGCATCTCCGACGGAGATAGCCAAGATGATTTGGCACAAATACCAAGCCACCTGCCAAGAATTGTAATCACTGCCTAGCGAGGGGGGCAGGGGCAGAGACCCCCAAAAAAAAAACTCTATTTCGCTCAGCTTTGCTGAGCGAAATAGAAATGAAGCTCAAAGGGCTGACGCCCTTTAGATCCCGTCTAGATCCCTCTAGAAAGAGAAAAAGAACGTTTTTCGGCCCAGGCCATTGCCCCGAACATCACTGCGACATAGCAAGCATCACCCAAAACCGTATTGTAAAAAAAAGGAATGGCAGCAACAAAACAGGTCAGCAAGCCAGTCATATTCTTTGCGTAATACACCCCTCCGGCCCAAACCGCCAAATTGGTGGTCACAAAAAACAAAAGGGAAGCCACCAGTGACACACTTGCGACACGCAGCCCCCCACGATGTTCACGCAACAAAAAGCCCAAACACACTGTAAGTGCAAAGGTCACGTACACCACCGGCATCGTACTGTGAAACCCTAGTTCCTTACCCGACAGCAAACCCAAAGCCACATCACTCATCACCATCGCAAGCAAGGGCACCAAAAAGGCCATGCGCTTGCTCGCAAAAAAAGCGCCACCAAACAGCGACATAGCGGCAATAGGCGTAAAGTTTGGCGGATGCGGCAAAAGACGGGAAGCCGCAGCCACACCCACCAGCGTCAAAACAAACATGAGTTTCCGGTACATAAGTGAAGGGTATTATGCGCGATTCTCCGACAGCATGCAAGATTTTCTACGTGACGCCCATTGGCCTGGCCCGATATAATACCCCGACATTCTTACTTTTCTATAGGTAGGTTACACGCTTGGGACAATGACTGCAGCACATAGGCCGCGCCAAAATCATCAAACCAGAAATCTCGGAGGCGGCATGTCAGGACAAAACAGGTGGGGTCAACCCAAAACGCAAAAAGACCAAAGCCGACACAAAAACACAGCACAAATACCATGCAATTTTTTGCATTTTCTATGCGATACAGGCGTCATCTTGGATAAGCTCATGACGCATTTTGATTACAAGAAAATTGCCAACCGCGTATTGCACGCTTGCTTTTTAGCAGTGTTTTCAATAGGGATCTCTGCCCATATTTCACCGGCTCACGCGCAGAACCTTACCATTGCCCAAACCACCACAGATACAAAATTCGTACCCCAAGGCAACAAAATCTCCATGATTTACATCAAACTGCAAGCCAACTTGGAGGATATGACATTCACATCTATGAGGTTCAAAAATATCTCATCCCAAGTTTTTTTTGGGAAACACATCACGCGGGCACTTCTCTATAAAGATAGTCTCACCAGTCAGCAAACTGTTTTTGATGATGGGTTGGAAGAAGAAATTGCCCGCATTGATTTTCCAACGCCCTCTACTGCAGATCAGTTATTTGCTTCCTTTTCCCAAACCATTCCCAGTGGCAATACGCAGGGCTACTTCATCGTCTATGAGATTTCAGATACGGCACCGCTTTCTGCGAGCACCAATATACAACTCTTAGATATCGGCGAGAGCAACTTTAACTTTGGCAGCAACACCGTCACCAACACAGCCACCATCACCGGGTTTTCGGTCAAGAAAATCACCAGTATTGCCCCTAAGGTCGTCATTCCGGGTCAGGCCAAAGTTGGTATGTTGCTCCTAGAACTTAAAATGCAAGGAGAGGGAATCGATAATGGTTTTCAGTTCACGATTGTCAACCCAGGGGCTAATTTTGTCTCCAATGCGTCTGCACAAAATGGCGTCACCGGTGTCTACCTCTACAAAAACCGTGTTGATGCCAATAGCAAAATCTTTGATCCCTTATTTTTAACAAACTATGCGCCTGAAGCACAAAGCGTTCTGGCCGGGCAATTCACGTCCGCATCAAGCGTGACCTTTTCATTTTCAGGCTCCGGTTCTTTCAATCTGCAAGATGGGGTAACTACAAACCTTTTTGTCGTCTACGACATCGGGAATGAAATACAGGTCACCACAGAAACCAAGGTCTATGCCCAAGTCACCGCTCTCTCAGGAAAAGGAACAGACTCTCGCGTCTCTATCAATATCAACACAGCTTCGCCACAACCCGCAGCCCAATCATTGGTTGCAGGACTCTCTTTTTCAGAATTAACCAATATGGTTCCCTCAAATGTTAATTTTGGACAACTCAGCCAAATCCCTATGTTAAAATTTCAGATCCAAGCCAATCATGCCACCATCAACATCAAGTCTATTAGCCTCCAAAATCCTGGCAATGTCCCTTACATCACCAGTACCCAAGACCTCAAAAACATTCAGAGCATTGTGCTCTACGAAGACAGCAACAGAGACGGAGTATTTAATGGATCTTCTGTTGGTCTGGATACCCCAATAGGAAACCTCCAACTGGGTAGTGGCACCAACCAGCAGAACAGAGCGGTTATCCCCGTTGTGATCAGCAACATCGGAGACCTCGTCGTTGCGCCTTTTGACAGCAATCAAGACAAAACCGTTGGCTACAACGCAAACAACGCACGGATGATTTTCGCCATTTATTCAACAGGAAGATTTATCGAAGCCAGCGCTAGCAGTACCAGCAACCCCTTTGCCGTTGCAAGACTCGAAAACGTGGTAGGTTCTACCAATATTAGTGGCAAAAATTTTATGATCAACCTCAGTGGGACCTTGCCGGCAGCCGCCTCGCCGGAAGCCAGCGTCACGCTGCAAAGACTCGACTTGCGTCTTGATTCCGTTACGGATATCTCTCCGGAATCCGCAGTAAGGGGCCAAATAAATGTGCCTATGCTGGCCTTTACTATTGAGTCTAGTCGCGTTGTTACATCTGGAAACATTACCATCTTAAACGTAGGCGGCACCTACAACAAATTCCATCAAGGTATCTCCAAGGTGTTGCTATATAGGGACGAAAACATCAACAAAGTGTTGGATTCTCTTGATACATTGTTAACCACGAATGACACGCTACCTAACCAATCTCAAGTTGAATTATCTGGAATCGCTATGAATACAGGGCTCAATCATTTTTTGGTACTATATGATATCGGATTTTTAACCCAAATTACAGCACCCGGAAGTGCAAATATCGTCAGAAGTGAATTTAAAACCATGTCAACAACAGGGAGCACCTTCATTTTTGGTGGACAATCCCTAGAGGTAGCACAGGTCAGCGTGAAAGACAAACCCATTCGGATCAACACCCTCGTCGTCAATGCACTCGATCAAGGCACCTATTTAACCACCACATTTAATGTCACCATGCAACTAGAAAACACCAGCGCTACGCCTATCGAGATCACAGCGTTTTACCCCGTGGTCTATCAGTCATCCAACTTGGGAGGCACCGATATTTCTTCGGAATTCTCCCCTGTTTTGGGTGGAACGCTGCCTATCACCCTACTCGCCAATACCAGCGCCAATTACACCTTTGCGACCAAACATAGTCGCCCCATCACCGGAGGAACGGCAAGGCTAGACGCCTATCTGCAATACAAGGTGAACGATTCTTTGGGGGACGGTGTGCTGACCCGATATCTGCGTCAGGGCGGATGGGAAGGGGCATCCCCTATGAATCCTCAAATCTCCATGCAGGCTGCGTCACAACCTCATGCGTGGGTCTGGCCCTCCTATGTTAAAAATGTCTCAATCCGGTCTAGTGAGACATCCACGCCCTTTGTCAATAACGACGCTATTCCAGCGAACAGCAGTCTAAGTATAGTGTTTCAATACAGCGGCCAAAACTTGGATGAGAACAGCCTTGTCGTTCAGCTACTCGGAACCCAACTCCAAAAAACAGCGTCACTCAGCAGCATCAGCGGCAGTCGGATAAACAATATCAGCAGTTACACCTACAACAACAGCACAGGCATACTGACGGTTTCAGATGTGGGCAGCAGAAGCGGTCAACTTCTTTTAAAGGTCAAGGACAAAGATAGGAACGCGATGCCCAGTGCGACTTTTGATTTTCAGATTTCCGCAGATCTCAAAATTTCAGATGTCCTTTTCTTCCCAAACCCGTACCTCCGTGATAAGCAGAACCCCCTGCGTATTGGGTTTAATATCACCCAACCAGCGACCGTCATACTGGACCTATACAATCATCTGGGCATGAAGGTTCACAGCACCGAAAAAACATTTACTAGCTTGGGCTACAACAGCATATTGATTGATGCCAATGAAACCTTTATGAGCTCTGGTATGTATCTCTGTCGTGTTTCTGCCAAAGACATCACCGGCAAAAGATCCTCCGCACAAACCCGACTGGCGGTTTATTAATGAAATATTTATATAGCTGTATCTGCATCTTCATTTTGGGAATTCAGGCTATCGAAGCCCAAACAGCACAGACCATCGCCAATCCACAAATCTTCATGATTGGGGCCAGACAGGCCTCCCTGGGCGCAACCGTCCCCACCATGAAGGGCGATCTGAACAGTCTCTTTATCAACCCCGCATCCGTGGCCAACGTAGAGGCCATTCCCTTTTCCCTAACCTCTCAGAAAGTCATTGGGGTTTTTGATTACAAACTACTCAATACGGCCTGGCCATTTGAGATCCCACTCCCTTACAACGGGGAATTTATCCAACAAAAAGTGGCCATAGGATTGAGCTATGGCTACAACGCTCTCAACAGCATTCCCAAAACCATTTCTGAAGACAATAGGATCCGCGAGGTAGGTGTCTTTAGCGCCGGATTTGATGTACTCCAACTCTCCGCAGGGTCTGAGTGGTTCAATATTTACGGCATCGATACACTCTCTGGTGGTATTGCTTTCAAAACGCTACGGCAATTTATTGGAGATGCCTCCCGTAGTGCTTTTGGTGTGGATGTCGGGGTCATTGGAACCTTGTATTACAACAAAGACAATATCGATAAAATTCATTTTGGCGCATCGCTACTCAACGTATTATCCACAGGCTTGATCTGGGATGACAACAAACAAGAAGCGTTTATTCCCTTACAGGTATTTGCAGGGATCCAGGTGGATATGTTTGATGAAACATTGTCCATGTTTGCACAAAACGATATCAAAGGCATCTCTGTAGGCAGCGAATACCTCCTCCAAGAAAACATCTATGTGCGTGGGTCCACCAATATGTCAGACATTGGTGCCGGTGTAGGCTTGAAATTTGAAAACTTGGCCGCTGGCATTTCAGAACAGGATTATAGCCTTCGCATTGATTACAGTTACACCCATCACACCGACCCCACGGATTTAGATCCAAACTTTGCGTTGTCCATCTCCCTTTTGGGTGCCAGTAGACCCAAAGCGCCACGTATTCTCTATCCCAATAAAAAATGGATCACAGCTCAAAAGAATACCACTCTATCTGGGATTGGCCCCAAAGATACGTCTGTTCAAATTTATAACAACAACGCCCTTGCACGGACAGCCTACACAGACCGCTTTGGAAATTGGTCTTTTAAAAACTTTCCCCTACGTGAGGGGACCAACAATGTGTATTTACGGGCCTATTCTATAGACAGCGATGCCTCCATTGATTCTGAAGGGGTTCTCATTAGATCCGACACGATTCCACCTACCTTTAGTGTACAAATTTACCCCGAAGGCCTCGACCAACTCGTGGTCTCAGTCGCATCCAATGAACCGTTACGCCAAATTGATTCGGGACTGGACGGCAGCGCATTGGCCTTTTCTGTGGTCTCTGGCAACAAATGGCTGGCCAAAATTCCGGTACCTAGCACCATAAAAAGCCAAGCACCACCATCAGACTCTCTGAAGAATTTACAGCTTTTTGCAGTAGATACGGTGGGTAATCAAACCAAAGTGGAGAATTTTCCTTTTTTCGCAGCAGTTTCTTTCCCTACAGACAAAACCGTACATTACAAAGACACAATTCGTTTTCTAGGAAAGTCCTCCCAACAGGTCTTGGGACTAGATGTCGATGGCAGCCCAATTTACGTAGACCCCGAGCAAAATTTCTCGCTTTCCAAAACCCTCAAATTGGGGAAAAACCTCCTCACACTCCGACTCCGTACCGCAAACAACACCGAAATGAATTATGTGCTGCGTATTTTGCGGCTCAAAACATTTCCAGACCTGACACGTGATATCAAAGAACGCCGTGAAATTGAATTTCTGGCCACACTGGAAGTACTTGATGGCGACGATGATGGCAAGTTTTACCCCAATAGCGATGTGACCCGTCGATATCTGACCCGTATGATGGTCAAAGTACTAAAACTCCCCACGACAAAATCAACCTACGATCTATTTCGTGATGTGCCTAAAACAGATCCGGATGCCCCCTATATCCAAGCCGCTATTGAAAATGGATTGGCCTTTGCCTACCCCGATGGTACCTTCAAAGCAGACCAACCGCTCACACTATCAGAAGCGCTTTTCTTGCTGAGCAACGCCCGAATCGTCGATGCGCAGCCTGAGCTAGACGAAGACCAATACATAAAACGCCGAGAACTGGCCCAATACTTGGCCTATAGCCCTCGTTACGAGTTACAAATTGAACGACTCATTGATTGGGAACGGGGCTATAATAAATAACCTCAAACAAGCGATGCTTGTTTGAGGTTATTCGCTTCCCATGTCTCAATACCCTAGCGCCCTCAATCTGAGCAACATCGACATCATCGCCATCGAACCCCAACATCCAGGAAATATTGGGGCTATTTGCCGTGCATGTAAAAACATGGGAATCTCGCAAATCGTGCTCGTCAATCCCGGCCCTTATGACGTCGAAGAAACCTACAAATTGGGATGGGGCTCTGAAGATCTGATTGAAAATATTATTGTGTTGCCCGATTTTGACGCATTACTCAGCCGCTATCATCTCCTCATCGGCACCACCAACCGCAAAAAAGAAAACCAGGCGCCCCTGTATACACCGACAGACATCATGCCCATAATTGCCCCCGCCAGTCAGACACATCGTATTGGGATTGTCTTTGGACGTGAAAACAATGGGCTCACGGTTGAAGAACTCAGCAAATGCAATTACCAATCCACCATCCCCTCGGCAGTCCCCTACCCCGCACTCAATCTCTCTCAAGCCGTTCTCATTTATGCCCAGGCATGTTTTCAGGCCTCTTTTAAAACACATAGCGTCGCCGAAGGGCATCCGTTTAATCCATCTGGGTATACATGGACCCTGGCCACAAAACAGGAAGAAGAACTCATGTACGCCCACATGGAAAGCACCATTGCCTTATTACCCTTCAAAACTCGAAAAGGCACAGATTCTTTTGTCGCGCTCTTTCGCCGTGTTTTGGGCCGCACACAGCTGGAAAAACGGGACGTCCGGGTTATTTTCAAGCTCTTTGATTTGGTAAAGCGGGTGGCTAAGTATTCAAATACATAGCGAATAGGCCTTTTGACAGATTTAAAGTCCCGCGTTCAAGTTCTAAGTGCAACACATGAGATTTTTGATCCCAGAAAAAAGGTATAAAACTGGGCGCTGTCGCGAAACGAAAGAATTAGGCACAAAAATTTAAAAAGGTGATTTGGGACTATTTTTCAGGCCTAAAATGTCATTTTTCTGTTTTGAACATCCTATCGTGTAAGGGGATGTTGTAGATCCCCTCGTGGGCGCTAGGTATAGTTGGATGCAGCGGTGGTAGTCGGTTTTTTTGCAAAATAAAAATCACGAAAAAGACAAGTTTGGCATGTTTTTCACGCTCAAACTTTGGTAAAGTAGAGAGATGAAATTAATAAGGAGTGAACAAATGGCTTTTTACGATTATGACCTTACAGAACAAGTAAAAGGGAAGCACGAACTTTCTAAAATCGAAGAGGTGGTAGGCTTTTCTGGGTTGGTGTATCGGTTTAAGGATTTGGCGAATAGCGTGGGTAGACAAGGCT
>CANNCG010000022.1 GCA_947502965.1 bacterium
GTTAATTCCATACCTCCTATTATAGCAAATGGCCTTTTTCAACAGGCCCTAAAAAGGGTCTGTAACGAACATCCGCAAAGACCCCTTTGAATGGGGTTCCTTCATTTAAAATAGATGTTTTTGCGAGAGATTCCCTGCTTCACAATACACAGTCCTGACCAATTGAATTCTTTACTTGAAATTACCCCTTGACAAGGGGTCTCGATATTCCTGTTTTTTAGAAAAAAAAAGGGTGGGCTAGATAGTTACCTATTTTTTAGAAAAAAAAAAGGGGGGGGCTAGATAGTTACGGGGGATGAAAGTGCGATGTCTTTGTTCATGATAAACCTGCTCTGTGATGCACAAGGGTGTGCTGGGGATGCCGGGGGATAGGGGGTGTGTGTGGACTGGCATGGCGCTGGTGCCAGTCGCCAGGTATAGAGGTGTTAGCAACAGCAGAAGCGTGGCGAGGGTGGGGTGAGGAATGTGCTTATTCGGGAGGGGGGTTGGCATAGGGGCGCTCTTTTATCGAGACTTAAATCTATAAATACTATTTATTTAATAGACTATTGAATGTTTTTTTGTTTTTCAAGGGGGTGTTTTTTTAGTTGACAATTACAGTAGAGATTATTAGTCTACTTAGAATGTAGACCAAATAGGATGTTCGCTCATGAGAATTTTGACCTTTGCCCTTTTCTTTCTTTCATTTTTCATTGTAGAGACGACAGCCATTTTGGCTGCGGAGGCGGTGGCTTATCCCACCTTTAAATTCAAAGGGTTTTTGCAGTATGACTCCGCGATTACCGGATTTACAGAAAAAGACTTTGGGATACGTCGTGTGCGTACAGATTTCAGAGTGACGGTTTCTCCTCAGGTAGAGTATCGCTTGAATGCTGATTATGGGGCAGGCTCAGCCTCTTTGTTGGATGCTTATGCCAATATCAAAATTGGTGACACACAGTGGATTCAGGTAGGTAAAACAAAATCGCCTATTGGATTTGAATTGCTTCAAACGCCCACCAATTTGCTATTGCCAGAGTTTGGCTTTTCGACCTATTTGGTACCCAACAGAGACACTGGTGTTCAGTGGATCAGTAGAACAAAGGATCTTGAATTAAACCTTGGGGTATTTGCTGGAGCCTCTGATTTTGCCAGTGTAGATACCGAATCAGACCGTTCACGCTCTGTGGCTGGCCGCGCATTTTTCTGGCCGATTCGTGGGGAAGTCCAGTCTTTGGGACTAGGGGTTGGGGGAAATATTGAGTCTAAGTTTGGAACGGCTTCTGCGTCAAACTTGGGGACTTATACCTACCGTGGGTATGGGAAATTATTTGCTTATTCGTCCGGTGTTTATGCCAATGGCACGGGCTATCGCATCGTACCTCAAAGTTATTTTATACAAGGTCCGGTCTCAGTGTTGGGAGAATACGCGTTGTCTTCCCAAGAAATTTCAAATGGTGCGAAGCAAAATCAAACGGTGAACACAGCATGGCAAGTGGCCTTGCAGTATGTGGTGACTGGCGAAACGGCAACATATGGAGACTTTTCGCCTTCAAAGCCTTTTTGGGTTGATGGCGGGTTGGGGGGATTGCAGATGGGCTTCCGTATTGGGGAGATAAATTTTGATGACAGTGCCTTCACGACCTATGCAAATACGTCTCAGGCTACGAGAGCGCAACAGTTGGGTGCGAGTGCAAACTGGATTTGGAGCAAGTCTGTCCAATGGACTTTGGGTCTAGATCAGGTCACACGCTTTAATACCAATGGTTCTGAGTCCTCTGACTTGGTGGCGTTGGTTCGTTCGCAAATTACGTTTTAGTTTCTTGCTCGGCAAAGCCGAGCAAGAAAGTGAGATTTCAAAGGGCTATGCCCTTTGGATCCTGTCTCGATCCCGTTTCGGCTATGCCGAGTTTTTTTTAAGGAGAAAAGTAGATGTTAAATACAAAATTGTTGACTGTTTTATTGGGAGTTGGGGTTGTTCTTGGCGTTGTCTCTAACTCATTGGCGCAGTCCAAAGCGGCTTTGCCAGATGTTACCCTTCTCAATGTGTCTTATGACCCTACGAGAGAATTTTACAAAGAATACAATGCCCATTTTGAATCTGAATGGAAGAAACAAACCGGCCAATCGGCCACGCTCAGACAGTCCCATGGGGGGTCTGGCAAACAAGCCCGTTCCGTTATTGATGGCTTGGAGGCCGATGTTGTGACATTGGCTGTGGCCTATGACATCGATGTGATTGCAGAAGCTGGAAAGTTGCCTGCGAATTGGCAAAGCAGATTGCCGCATAACAGCGCGCCATATACCTCGACTATTGTTTTTTTGGTACGCAAAGGGAATCCCAAAAAAATTCAGGACTGGTCTGACCTCGTGAAGCCTGGGATTTCTGTGATCACCCCGAACCCGAAGACCTCTGGGGGGGCACGTTGGAATTTTCTGGGCGCATGGCTCTATGCCCTACAGAACTTGAAAACAGAGGCCAAAGCCAAACAATTTGTGTCTGCTTTGTATAAGAATGTACCTGTTTTGGATACGGGTGCCCGAGGGTCTACGATGACCTTTGTGGAGCGTGGATTGGGAGATGTTTTGCTGGCTTGGGAAAATGAAGCGCTGCTTATTACCAAGACCCTTGCGCCTGGCCAATTCGAAATTGTGTACCCTAGTCTCTCTGTTTTGGCAGAACCCACGGTGGCTGTGGTGGATAGTGTCGCCAAAAAACGGGGTACAGAAAAAGTGGCTCAGGCGTATCTGAAAGGGCTTTATGATCCTCAAGCTCAGACGTTGGCAGCGAGATACTTTTACCGTCCCAGAGACAAAAAGGTAGCGGCAAAATTTGAGGCGCAATTTCCAAAGTTTAAGCTGATCGAAGTGCATAGTATATTCAAAAATTGGGATGAAATTCAAATCAAGTTTTTTAATGACGGTGGTATTTTTGACGGGATTTATACCCGTTAAAGAATGAAACCCGTATTGTATGCCATGAATGCGGACAGCGGGATGAATAGCGCTGAGAAGCTGAACTGCAGAATAGATGAGGGCTGCCCCTTCGTAGCTGTCGTGCCGGCGGAGGCTAAAAACCACCCTCTGGGATTTTGCCAGGATTTGTCTCTTCGCGACTCATCCTCGCGATCCCCTGCGAGATCGGAAGGGCTGCGCCCTTCCCGATCAAAACTGTTTTTCCCCGCAGGGGCTGGATTAGGGGGTGGCGAGAACGCGGTCCATGCTCTTTTGTGGAACCTGTCACCCCGATGCCAAGGGAGCGATGCAAGTGGGAGAAAAACAAGTATCTGAGTACCTGCGCCATGGTTGCCCCTTTCCTTGGACGGTTATTTAGATGCCCTTGGTTTCCATTTTCTCCCAGAGCCGTTCCAAGGACACAATGCTACGCCGCTGCCAGGCTTTGTACTTGTCGTAATAGACAATGATGGGGAGACTGTGATCGCGTGCACTGATGATGATGGCCGCGAGTGCCACGATTCCCGCACTGTTAAAGAACAAAACCTCTTTAATGTTTAAAATAGGTATCTCTTGGTTTGTCATACGTTCTTTGAGAGGGTGAAAAATAGGGGCGTAGTGGGCCGGTAATTTGAGCCTAAATGACCCTTTGAGATAGAGCGTGTTATCTATTGTTTCTAGGCTGTGATCCGGGGACTGATAGGTCATGAAACCGCCTCCTAATTGGGGTGTCTATGTATGGCTGAGTGAGCATGTTCGGAGGATGACGAAAAATCTAAAAATACGATGATGGGGTATATACCTGTTCCAAAATACAATCCCCGATGAGGGGATCCGTTCCTCAAGGATGAGATTTTGATTACGTCTATCCAGAGGAACTGGAATAGTCGCCTGGAATAAAACCCGGATTTCAAATCGCGTCTGAAGCCTATTCCTTATAGGTTATCTGGCTTTGCCACGTCGAGGCGGGGAGCATCCTCGCAAGAGAGGCTTTGTGACTGCGCATGGGGCGAGATATCTATTTTGGAATAGGTATAGCCTCAATGTAAGCGTTTCATAGCGGCGCTGGCAAGCGTGTCAGATCCACAATGTCCTGGGCATGCTGACGGTAGGTATCCAGGATTTCACCCAAGCCCATTGCATGGGCCACGGCGGAGAGATTTTCAAAGATCCATGGCCGTTCCTCTGCTAGAAAAAAAGTGGCCAATCGGGACTCATGGGCCAATGCGTACATTTTGAGTGTGGGGTGGGCATTTAGTGACGCTGGGTTGGTCTCCCAAATCATGTCCAATAGGTTGCGATAGGCCATGCGGTGTAGCATGTTGGCCAGTGCGGCTTTGTAGTGCATGATTCTGTCGTTTCTGTAGGCGAGTGTCTGGCGTTCTGCGATAAACCCATGGTTTTGTAATTGCGACGTTTCTGCTGCAATATTGGCGACGAGCTGGCTCAGAGGGATGGCGGAAAGGGTGTCATGGCATTCGCTATAGTCCGTGAGGAACTGTTTTAAGGGGGCTTGGTCGGGAGTGTTTTTCCATAGATGTGGGGCGATAGTACTGATTTCGTAGAGGCCGCCAGAGACATATTTGAAAAGCCATGACTCATTGTGTTTGCCGTATAGGGCTGCGGTATCAATCGGGAGGCAGCCATGTGGTCCAAGGATGTAATTCTCATTGTGGCGGTCTTCTCTCCCCATCAGATCTCCCAATGCGGCGAATTTTGCCAGTACGGGGATGTGGATTGGCGAATGTCCCAAAGAGGCCCATTCACTGACTGTTTCGCCTGGAATAAAGGGGGTAATTTGCCATCCCAAATGCTGTGCAATGGTATGATCACTGTGAATATTGCCCCATCCCAATGTCTGTAAAATATGGCAAAACAAGCGATGGTGCGGTAATTCTTCTTGCTTGAGCACGATGCCTGAATCAGGGGCGTCTGGAGGGTGGCAGTGGAGGACAGTGTGCCCCATACCAATGTCTGAAATAATCATATTTTGGACGGCATAGTGTTGGGTTAAATACGGCCATATGCCGGCATGGTTTAATCGTTTTTGCCATAGCAAGCTGCGTTCTGTAGCGGGGTACAAATTGGCCAGTTTTCGCCGCAAAGCTGCATGGCGAACCCCGTACAAAATACCGCGTCCTCTTACTTTGTTTAGCCTGAATTGTAGGATACAGGGATCGGTGAGCGCGAACTGGATTTGTTCTAGCGAAAAAGGGTCGAAGCCGAAGCCCTTGGGAAACCAAAGCTGGGATGCGTCTGCAAGGATTGTTTTGACCCCTGAGGTTTCTTTTGGGGTCCATATGAGAGTACCAAGAGATTTATTTGACATGGTGGTAGGTGAGCGTTTGCTCTCCGATATGGCAAAATGCGTCGCCCAGTGCGTTGGTGATGTCTGAGGCCATGAGGCCTCTCTGGTACTTGCGACTTGCGAGATCGCCGGCTTTGCCATGTAGCCACACAGACAGCGTGGCTACGTCCCATGCGGCAGCGGCTCTGTGTTCAGCCGGGTATTGTGCCCACAACCCGCCGATGATTCCAGAGAGCACATCGCCGCTGCCGGCTGTTGCCATATTGGCGTTCCCTGTTGGGTTGATGCTATAGCCTGAATGTGTTGCAATGACGGTTTTTTTGCCTTTTAAAACAAGGGTTTGTTGTGTGACGATGCTGGCTTCCAAAGCGGCTTTTGTTCTGTCTTGGATAGGCCCAAAGAGACGTGAAAATTCGCCTTCGTGTGGTGTGAGTATGGCCATGTTTGGGTATTCAAAAGCATGGGAGGCGAGGGGTAGGGCATCGGCATCAATGACACTGCATGTACCCTCTTTGTAGAGCTGATGCATCAGTGTTGTGTAGGGTCTGAGGTCACTTTTTTTTTCCAAGCCGGGACCTATAATAAAACTGTCCCAAGACTGCTGTTGGCTGGCTTCGAAAAGGATGTTTGCGTTTTTGAGTGTATCCTGTGTGAGCGGAATGCCAATGGCTTCGGGTATCTGTGCGATGGCTATCTGGAGGACGGAGTGGGGCGCTGCAAGGTAGACAAGGCCTGCCCCACTGCGAAAAGCAGATTTTGTTGCCAGCAGTGCGGCCCCTGGCATCCGCTCAGATCCAGCCAAAATGCCTACACGCCCACATTGGCCTTTGTGGGCAGTGGAAAGGCGCTGGGGCAGGAGGCTGCAGATTTGTCTCGAGACCTTCATGGTGTCAGAGATTATAGGGATTTGCTTTTGAATTTGGAAATATTGATTCCCAAAGTTTGAATTTTATAGCCAATAATACGCTGTGTCGCATTCAGATATTCAGAAACTTTTGATTTGTTGCCTTTGAATTTTTTTAGCGCATCTATGATCAGTTCTCGTTCAAAATTTTCCACCATAGACTGATAGGATAGTCCCTCTACGTGGGTGTTTGTGGTATCCACGCGTTGTAGTGAGGGGGGCAGATCCGTGGCCTGAATGGTGTCTGTTTTGCAGACCAAGACAGCCCGTTCCATACAATTTTCTAGCTCACGAACGTTGCCAGGCCAGTGGTAGGAAGAGAGTAAGTCAATGGCCAAAGAGGAGATTCTAGAGATGATTTTATTATTTTCTTTGGTGTATTTGTCTAAAAAATGTTCCGCCAGGAGCAAGATATCGGCATGGCGTTCTTTGAGTGCCGGTAGAAAAATAGGGAAAACATTGAGCCTATAATAGAGATCTTCTCTGAATCTTTTTTCGATTAACTCTTGTTCGAGATCTTTGTTGGTGGCGGTAACGACACGGACATTGACTTTGATGGGATAGAGACCCCCAACGCGTTCAATCTCTTTTTCTTGTAACACCCTCAGGAGTTTGACCTGAACGGCCGGCGCAAGTTCCCCAACTTCATCCAGAAAAATAGTGCCACCATGCGCGGCTTCGAATTTGCCTAATTTGACATCTTGGGCGTCTGTAAAAGCCCCTTTTTCGTAGCCAAATAGCTCGGATTCGATCAGACTTTCTGGGATGGCACCGCAGTTGATTTTGATAAAAGGCATGCTGGCACGTGGGCTGTTGTAATGAATGGCATGGGCGACCAGTTCTTTTCCTGTACCGCTTTCGCCACGAATCAGAACGGTGGCGTTGGAGTGGGCGACTTGAATAATGCTCTCATACACCTGGTGCATGGCATTACTGTTCCCGATCATATTATGAATGTTATAACGGGATTTGAGCTCGTCGCGCAGCAGGAGATTCTCCTGTTTGAGCGCTTCTTTTTCAGATTCCACCAAGCGTTTTAACTTAATCTCTTGTGCCACAAAAATGGAAATAATACTCATGAGATGACGGGTTCCGTCTCTATCTGGTTCACATTCAGATTTGCACAATACGCTGAGAGTTCCTATTTTTTCGTCTCCCATGGCAAGGGGAAGTCCGATGAGAGAGAGCTTTTTAAGTTCAGGAGATAGTCCTTGGATGCGTTCTTTGTCCAAGGTGTTGGCATAAGGCTCTTCGGATTCCATGATGGAAGCATTGATAGACTGAATGAAGTCAAATAGTGGGCTATGCAGATCGGCTTCTGTAAACCCGAAGGCAATTTCAATGTAAAGACGGTCTGTAATGGGGTCTCTGAGCATGAGAACCCCTTTTCGCAAGCCGGCGTGTATTTCAAGGAGCTGAAATAATTGGCTGACGGTATCTTTGAGGGATGTGGGGGTGCTAATGATATAGTTCAAACCATGGAGTACTGTCGCGATATCCCCTATTGAGGAGGGTTTGTATTCAGGCATGATTTCAAAACTACCATGCCTCAAAGTGATTTTCAAATAGACGATGAGGCTGGGTCTGTGACTGATTCCATGCCAGAGCGGAGAATAGTGTATCTTAGGTACTGGAAAAATCGGTTTTTCACTTCTATAATCATCTTCGATTTGCCGCAGAATATTTTTTTTGGAGAGGTTTTTTCCTATATGATACAGTGTACGTCTGCCCAAGAAGTGATTTCCTTTGTAGAAAAGGAAGGCATCCGCGTTATTGACTTGAGATTTATGGATTTAACGGGGACATGGCAACACGTTTCTATTCCGTCGACGTCTTTGGATTTGTCTTTTTTTGAGCAGGGTATTGGGTTTGATGGGTCTAGTTTGCGTGGATGGCAGACGATTAATGAATCCGATATGGTTGCAAAACCTGTCGCAAACACCGCGTTTTTGGATCCCTTTTACGAAGAGCGAACTCTGGTTTTGATTTGTGATATCTACGATCCTTTGACAGACCAAGAATACAGCAAAGATCCCCGTAATGTTGCGCGTAAGGCAGAAGCCTATTTGCAAGCTATAGGGATTGGTGATGTGGCCTTTTTGGGCCCAGAGGCAGAGTTTTTTATTTTTGATGATGTTCGTTTTGACCAGACCCAAAGCTCCGGTTTTTTTCACTTGGACTCTGTAGAAGCCCGTTGGAACATGGGTCGGGAAGAAGGCCCAAACCAAGGCTATAAAATTCGGAATAAAGAGGGTTATTTTCCCGTTCCGCCTACAGACAAACACCAAGATATTCGTACTGAAATGATGTTGACCTTGCAAGATATGGGGATTCCGATGGAGGCCCAGCATCATGAAGTGGCCACGGCAGGACAATCCGAAATAGGGATGCGTTTTGCGCCTTTGGTGAAGATGGCAGACAATCTTCTTAAATATAAATATGTGGTAAAAAATGTGGCATATTTGCATGGTAAAACCGCAACGTTTATGCCAAAACCGCTATGGGGCGATAACGGAAGCGGGATGCATGTCCATTTATCTATTTGGAAAGACAATAAAAATTTGTTTGCGGGGAACGGCTACGCCGGTATGTCCGAGACAGCGATGTATGCCATTGGGGGTATTTTAAAGCATGCGGCTGCGTTGTTGGCCTTTACCAACCCAACGACCAATAGTTATCGCCGTTTGGTGCCCGGTTATGAAGCCCCTGTGAACTTGGCGTATTCACGCCGAAATCGCAGTGCAGCTGTTCGTATCCCGATGTCCCATCACAGTGAAAAAGCCCGTCGTTTTGAATTCCGTTGCCCAGATCCAACCTGTAATCCGTATTTGGCTTTTTCTGCCATTTTGATGGCGGCTATTGATGGTATCGTGAATAAAATTGATCCAGGTCAACCTTTGGACAAAGATATTTATGACCTTCCCCCAGAAGAGTTGGCAAAAGTGCCGCACACCCCTGGTTCTTTGGCGGAGGCGCTACAGGCTTTGGAGAAAGACCATGCCTTTTTGCTCAAGGGTGATGTATTTACGCAAGATGTCATTGATACCTGGATTTTTCATAAAATGCAGGATGTCAAAGCAATGGATCTTCGTCCCCATCCTTGGGAATTTGTACTGTATTACGATGCCTAAGATGTCTTTTGATCAGCGGTGCTGAGCAAAAGACAAAGAGAAGGCTTTTAAAGGGCTACTGCCCTTTGGGTCCCGTACTAAAACCCCGATTGGAGAAAGTTTCCAATCGGGGTTTTACTTTTTCAACGCTTCCCGTTATCCTATACGCCGCTATACATGTTCCAGGTTTTAATTTTGGACAGTTCCACGTAGTGTTAATTTTAAACAGTGAGGGTTTTATATGCCAGTTCCTAAAAAGCGCCGATCCAAGTCCAAGAAACGCATGAAGAGTGCAAGGTGGAAGATTGAACCAATTGCATTGCGTCCTTGTCCTGCCTGTGCGGCCCCAGGTCGTCCACATTTTGTATGTGCGTCTTGTGGTACATACCGCGGACGTCAGATCCTGATTCCTACAACAGTAGAACATAAGGAAATATAACTTTGGTTTGCATCGCGGTAGATGCAATGGGGGGCGATCATGGCCCCGCTGAGATTCTCGGCGGGGTTAGTCTTTTTTTAGAGGCATGTCCAGATGCGAAAGTTCAGTTGTTTGGACCTCTTGATCACCTTTTACCACTGATTCCTACCCGTTTTGAAGACCGTATAGAGGTGATTGATGCCCCGGATGTGATTGGTATGGGGGAAGCGCCTACGCGTGCCTTTCGTACAAAAAAGAAATCTTCTATTTATTTGGGGTTAGATGCGGTGAAGTCGGGACGTGCAGATGCCTTTATGTCTGCAGGAAACACGGGTGCCGTTATGGCCTTTTCGACGCTTATTCTTGGGCGACACCCCCGTATAGAGCGGCCTGCCATTGCCACTGTTTTGTCCTCGAAAAAAGGGGCTGTGCTGATGTTGGACATGGGGGCTAGTGTCGATAGCAAACCACAACATCTCATGGACTTTTCGTTGCTCGGAACGGCCTTCGCACGTGCGGTATTGGGTATTGCAAATCCCCGTGTTGGTTTGTTAAATATTGGTGAAGAACCTGAAAAAGGTGGCGTTGTTGAGCAAGCGACCTTTGCATTGATGTCTGAGGCAGGCGCACATTATACCTTTGTGGGCAACGTTGAGGGGCGTCATATTTTCGAAGGTATGGCGGATGTGGTGGTTTGTGATGGCTTTGTCGGGAATAACCTGCTGAAATTTGGAGAAGGGGTGGCCAGTCTTTTCTTTGATTTTTTTCGTGTGGAAGCGAAAGCTTCTTTACGGTCTTTGATAGGTGCCTGGTTGTTGAAGCCCGCGATCAAAACGTTTTACCGTCGGTATGACTATAGTGAATATGGGGGAGCTCCGTTGTTGGGGGTGAATGGGGTTTCTGTCATCGCACATGGAAAATCTCAGTCCTATACTATCAAAAATGCCTTGTTGCAGGCCTATAAAGCGGTGAATGGTCGGTTGATCGAAAAAATGGAATCGGCCCTTTCCTGATGTCTGGGGTCGGCATTTGGGGCGTGGGCAAAGGTCTTCCAAAAGAGCTGGTCTTGAACGACGATTTTATTGCCAGGGGCTTGGATACCTCGGACGAGTGGATTCGTAGCCGCACGGGTATTCAGTCCCGGTATATCGCGGGTCCTGACGAAGCCACATCAGATTTGGCCTATATGGCAGCTTGCGAGGCGATGGCTGCGGCAGGCGTGGTTCCTGCTGAGATTGATTTGATTGTGGTTGGCACCACATCCCCAGACTATTTGGGGTTTCCTTCGGTGGCCTGTATTTTGCAGCAACGTTTGGGCATTCGTGTGGTGGGCGCTTTTGATGTGGCGGCTGCATGCTCGGGCTTTAATGTGGCCATGACCACCGCCACCCAGTATTTTGTGTCCGGTATGGCCACCTGTGCCTTGGTGGTGGGTGCGGACTGTTTATCAAAGTATGTTGATTGGACAGATCGTAGTATCTGTGTATTGTTTGGGGATGGTGCTGGCGCTGCTATTTTGAAACCTGTTCAATCCGGGTATGGGGTTTTGTACAGCCGTTTGTATGCAGATGGGAGCCATGCCGATATTTTGAATATTCAAGGTGGTGGGTCGCGACAGCCTTTTACTAAGGCTGTGTTGGACAATAAATCCCACTTTATTCATATGCAGGGGCGTGCGGTTTTCAAAGTGGCGGTGACCGCTGTGCTAGACGCTTTGCAGACAGCGCTGACGGCGATTGGGAGAACTCCCGAGGATTTGGCCTTGTTTATCCCACACCAAGCCAATTTGCGTATCGTAGAGTATGTGCGAGAAAAAATGGGTTTGACAGAGGCGCAGTGTTTTACGAATTTACAGCAGTACGGCAATACATCTGCTGCGTCTATTCCTATTGCTCTTTGCGAGGCCTATGCGCAAGGCCGTATTTGCGATGGGGATCTCATTGCGTTGGTAGGGTTTGGGGCAGGCTTTACATGGGGGGTAAATTTGATTCGTTGGGGAGGCTATTCATGAAAAAATATGCGTGTGTATTTCCAGGGCAGGGATCTCAAAAAGTAGGGATGGGAGCCGAGCTATTGGCAATTCCCGAAGTCATGGCTTTGTTTGATCAGGCCTCTGATTATTTGGGCCGAGACATGTCCGCCTTGTGTACAGAAGGGCCTGTAGAAGCATTGACTCTTACTGAAAATGCCCAGCCTGCCATTTTTCTTGTATCGGCCGCGTTGTGGACCCAGGTACGTCATTTGGGAGTGGTTCCTGCGATGGTGGCTGGCCATAGTTTGGGCGAAATTACTGCTTATTATGCTGCGGGGGTTTTGTCTTTTGCCGAAGCCCTGGCGCTGATTCGTGTGCGTGGAGCGGCCATGGGCTCGGCCTGTCCAGAAGGCGTTGCGGGTATGGCGGCCGTGATGGGCTTGTCTGTCGAGGCGATTTCGGAGGTGTTGCAGCCCTATGCGGCTGCTCCCGTAGTGATTGCCAATTACAATTGTCCAGGTCAAATCGTGGTGTCTGGTCGGAAACCGGCGTTACAGGCGGCATGTGATGCCTTGAAGGCGGCGGGTGGCAAGGTGATTCCACTGCCAGTGAGCGGCGCTTTTCATTCTCCGATGATGGCGTCTGCTGGTGATGTGCTATCCACACATATGCAAAAAATGGTGTGTCGGGAGGCCGCTTTTCCTATTGTATTGAACAGGACAGCAACGGCGGTGACCTCCGCTCAGGTATTGCAAGAAAATTTACCCTTGCAGGTGGTATCCAGTGTGCGTTGGATCGAAACGGTGAACTGTCTTGCGGCAAACGCCGATGTGATCGTCGAGATAGGTCCGGGTAAGGTGCTGCAGGGTCTTGTGAAAAAAGTACAGTCGGAAATTCCTGTTGTGGGGGTGTCTGATTTGGCACAGTTGCAAGAGGTTTTTGGTGCAACAAACGGTTCCCCTATCCACAATTAAGAATATGCTCCTGCCAAAATTTAAAATCCAGGGGGGCATATTTTGTCATAGCGCCATGCTTCATGTTGGAATGGATATAACTAAGGAGACGATCTATGGCAAATTTTGAGAATAAAATTGTTGTTATTACAGGCGCTACCCGTGGGATTGGATTGGGTTTGGTAGAGGCTTTTTCGGCCCAAAAAGCCACGGTTGTGGTCTGTGGGACAAAGCAAGAAACCTGTGATGCTGTGGCACAGACTTTGAGGGAGACCTATGGGACCGTGGCGTCTGGCCAAGCTGTGAATGTGGCGGTTTCAGAAGCGGTTCAAGAGGCCTTTAAAGCGATTTTGACCCAGTATGGACGCATTGATATTTTGGTCAATAACGCGGGGATTACCCGGGATAATTTGTTGATACGTATGTCGGATGAGGAATGGGCGCAGGTGTTGCGTACCAATCTGGATTCGGCGTTTTATACGACAAAAGCGGTGATTCGTCCGATGATGAAACAAAAATCAGGACGCATTATCAATATGGCGTCGGTTGTCGGTCTCATGGGAAACCAAGGTCAGGCCAACTATGCGGCGTCAAAGGCGGGGTTGATAGGCTTTAGCAAATCGGTGGCCAAAGAATATGGGTCCAAAGGTATTACATGCAATGTCGTGGCACCGGGGTTTATTCAGACAGAGATGACCGACGTGTTGCCGAAGGACTATTTGGCGGCCATTATTGCCCAGTTGCCCTTGAAACGGTTGGGCCGTGTTTCGGATGTGGCGGATGCCGTGTTGTTTTTGGCCTCTGATGCGGCGACGTATATTACGGGTCAGACCTTGTCTGTAGATGGTGGGATGGTGATGTGAATTACGTTTCCCAACATGGGATCTTGATGGATATAGTTCTATGCCGATCGCTATTTCTTCGCGTTCTGTGAGCGTTAAATGACTGTACGAATGGACTTTATTTGCCGTATTTTTGCTCATGGGGTTAAGCCTTTCTTTGCGTGGTTTGTTGCCAAATACACCATACCCAAAAAGTGTCTTAACCCTACTATACAGCCTCTGGACAGGCACTCCCTCTAACTTTCATTCCGCTAACCTGTCTAGAATCTTCGACCAGCTGCGCTGTTCTAGTGTCTAATTGCATAATTAAACATATGGTAACTATCTAGCGCCCCCCCTCAAAGAGGAGTGACTGATTAAGCGCGGCCTGAATGGTTTCCAAAATGTTGAGGCCTTGTTTTTTTGCGGTCTCAATAATGGAGAGCAAAACAGCATGTCGTTCAGCGCCACGCTTGCTTCTAAA
>CANNCG010000023.1 GCA_947502965.1 bacterium
TTTAGAAGCAAGCGTGGCGCTGAACGACATGCTGTTTTGCTCTCCATTATTGAGACCGCAAAAAAACAAGGCCTCAACATTTTGGAAACCATTCAGGCCGCGCTTAATCAGTCACTCCTCTTTGAGGGGGGGCGCTAGATAGTTACCTAAAATCGAAAAAAACGAGCACATCAGGAAAGAAATTCAATAAGATTGTTAGAGACTAAACACCCCAAATCCCCCTACAACACAATCCCCCGGGGTTTTTTTTTGAGATCTTCTTCCCAATTCATGGTTTTGTTATAGGAATAGCCGCCTTTTTTCTTGACCATCGTACGGTTGATATCCAACGTCATGACACTGATATTGCTAGATCGGTCCTTTTGGATCGTCTTGTTCAGAGACATCCGCATCGCACTCAAATGTTTTTCTTTGCGATCAATATTGCCATCCAAAATCTTGAGCAACATTTTGGCCAAAGAATTAAATTTGGAGACTTCTGGCAACAGTTGAGCTGCTTGGGAGCGGGATATCTTTTTCTTAGGCGCCATGGCTATCTCTCCTCAACACGGGTCAGCGGGACTCGCAGCATCTGCCCCTTCGGATTTCTTTTTTTCTTCTTCTACTTCTACAGCGCGCTGCATCGCCACTTCTTGGGCTTCCAAGTCTTTCATTTTACTCTGTTTTTTCTTAACACGGTCCAAATTGCCGAACAATTCGGCAAATTCGGCCTTTTGCTCTGGCGAGAGGCTTTCGAGATCCAATGTACCTTCCAACAGGGACATGGCATCCATCATTTCATCAAATTTACTTTTTTTCTTCTTTTTGACATCGGCTACAGCGGCGGCCAAATGGGAGGCCACTGATTCGGCTTGTTGGGGCATATATGTAGTCGGTTTGGCTTGTTTGACTTCTTTGGCATCCTGCGTGGTGGACTCTGCCCGCTCAGACTTTTTACCGATCATGTCCTTTGTGACGGCCTGTAGCTCCGTATCCATGACCTTGGCACCTTGGCTAAACACCTCTTGGATATTTTTGAAATCTGTCGTGCCCACAGAGGGCATTTTATTTGGAACCTGGCCCACACCACCGATTGGCATCCCCATACTGATTATTATCCTTTCACAAGGTCTTGACAAAGGCCGAAATACGAGACAAAGCTTCTTTTAGCAAGACAAAATCTGCGGCGTAGCAACAGCGTATATGCCCTTCGCCACCCAATCCAAACACGGATCCTGGCACAACCGCAACCCTCTTTTCTTCCAACAATCGCATCGCAAATTCTTCTGAAGACAATCCCGTTTCCCGAATAGAGGGAAAGCAGTAAAACGCACCCTCTGGCGCGTGTAACGACAAACCCATTTCTTCAAAGGTCGTCACCACATAGTTCCGCCGATGGTGATAGGACTGCCTCATTATTTCCAAGTCTTTCATCCCATTTTTAAGAGCTTCTATCGCCGCATACTGGGACATAATCGGCGCACACAAGGCGCTATATTGGTGAATTTTATTGACCTGGGCCACCACCTCATGGGGGGCACACAAATACCCCAAACGCCACCCCGTCATGGCAAAGGCCTTGGAAAAGCCATTGAGCAAAATCACCTGGGACTTGGCACCCGGCAGAGAGGCCATAGAGGTAAACGCCACATCGTAGACCAGCTCAGCGTAGACCTCATCGGCAATAATCCAGAACTTCTCTGCCACGGCCAATGCCAATAGCGAAGACAGGGTTTCTTTGGGAATCACACGCCCCGTCGGATTGCTCGGCGAACACAAAATCAACGCCTTGGTACGTGGCGACACCACTTTCGAAATAGACTCCGCTGTAGGAAGAAAGCCACTCTCAGAGGTATCCACTGACACTGCTTTTCCGCCTGCCATTTGCACCAAAGGCCCGTAACATACGTAGGTTGGCTCCGGCAAAATAACCTCATCGCCCGGATCCAGCAGTGTACGCAAAATGATATCGACAGCTTCTGAAACCCCAATGGTCAGCAAAATCTCTGAGGCAGGATCATACTGAGCGCCAAAGCGGGCAGCCAAATAGTCGGATACGGCCTCCCGGCAAGATAGCAGTCCCAGATTGGAGGTATAGGACGTACGGCCATGCTCGATGGCATAGACACCCTCGGCACTCACGCCCCAAGGCGTGGCAAAGTCAGGTTCTCCCACCCCCAACGAAATAATATCCTTTGCCCCCACAACCAGATCAAAAAACTTGCGAATACCAGAAGGGGGCAAGGCCTGCACCCGCTGGGAGAGCTGCAAACTCATGGCATAATAGCAAGACGCTCGGTAGCCACTTGCTCGCCTATGAGAATGCCCTTCTCTTTGTATTTCTTCATAATAAAATGAGTTGAGGTACTGCGAACATTGTCCGTAGATGCCAATTTATCGGAGACAAATGAGGATATTTCTTCCAAAGAATCCCCTTCGACGATCAAGAGAAAATCATAGGCCCCTGAAATCAAATAGTGGGCCACCACATTGGGGTATTGGGCAATGCGTCTCGCGATATCATCAAAGCCACGATCTCTTTCAGGACGGACCCCTACTTCTATCAGGGCCCAGATTTTGCGCTTCATGTGCGGCATTTTTTGTTCGTTTATAACTGTGGTGTAACGGACAATCACTTCCTCTTTCTCGAGGGCAGCCATCGTCGCCTCTACCACAGTGGCCGACACTCCCAACATCTTGGCCACTTCTGCCACAGGTAAGCGTGCATTTTTGGACAATAATTTGAGAATATCTTGGGCCACTGGGGTAGAGATCATAAAGCGTCCTTAGGCGATAGAAATCGCAATGGTTTCAGGGCCCACATAAATAGACAAAAGCCCTGTGTCTTCCTGTAAAAAAATGGGTACATTGGGATAATCTTTCTTTATTTTATTAATGGCTTCTACCGCTTCACCATACAGATAGTTATAGAGGACCATAATACGATTGATATAGCCGCCGCGAATAGAAACTTCATCATTCAGCGTTTCTACCATCAACTCTGTTGCACGCCGTTTGTTCTTGCTGCACTCCAGAATATTGATAGCACCTGTCCCATTTTTCATTTCAAACACAGGTTTGAAATCAAATAGTTTCAACAATAAATTGGCCTCTGTGGAAATCTGGGTGGAGCTCGGCACTGTCAAAATCCCACCGGTGACCAAGTGGCGCAACGAATCCACCATGACCATCATATAAATCATCGGCACCTGTTTTGCGATATACAAGGCCACTTCTTTTTGGGTATGCCCCGCTGCAATTTGCTCACCCACCTGCATACAGAACAAACCGAGACCCGCGCCTGTTGATTTGGAATCAATGACTTGGATATCTATCCCAGTCATCTTCGCAGCAGCCAAATTGGCCACCTCTACGGTTTTAGACAAGGTCGAAGAAATATGAATCGAATACACGATTTTATAGCCTTTTTTCGCCAGTTCCGTATATTTGGCGATAAACTCTTCTTCCGTTGGCGGTGAGGTCAAGGGACGTATGTTTTGCTCTTTGCTTTTTTCCCAAATTTCTTTGAGGGTGATATCCACCCCATCGTGGTAGGTTTTGTCTCCCAAAATAATTTTGAGAGGGATGGTCTCTATAGGCAGTTTCTCCGCACCCTCTGTTGGCAAGGTGGCTGTACTATCCGTCAAGATACAAAGCTTGGAATTGCCACTGCTCTTTTTGCCATACAGCTTTTCTTTGATTTCTTCTAGGGATAGCCCCTCTTCGCTTTGAAAGCGCCGCACCTTTTTGATAATGGCAATATCTTCATCATCAAACAAACGAATTCCCCCGTCAGAACGTTTAACATGGGGCAAAATCCCCGCCTGATCATAATAACGCAATGTCCGAGAGGTAATACCCAATAGCTTTGTGACTTGACCAATTTTATAGAGGGTTCTTTCAGATTTATTACCAGGTTTGTAATAGGGTCGGAGCATGGGAGAACAATCCTTTCCTTTTGGTTTTTTTCAAAAAAAATATAGGACAAAAAAGGCTAAGGCAAACACAAGGGTTCGCCAGCTCACGAAACGCCCCTCACATATGGAGCGGGTACGCCCTCAGAATAAATCTCTCCTGCGTGTTCGTAAAGGCCTTTTATCTCATGGCAAGGCCCCACTTCCTACGACAGGCTGGGGGGATGGCGCTAGCCCTTCGAGCTCCCCACCTGGGGAGCAGGTGTCCCCGACATGCTCCTCTACCCGAAAAGCACTCCACTGAGATACTATACCCTCATGCTCGAAAATCTCCCTGCTATTCATATTCATCAGCTCACCAAAACCTACCCAGGAGGACTCCAAGCACTCAAAGGCATTGACCTCACCGTACGCGAAGGCCAGTTTTTTGCGCTGTTAGGTCCAAATGGTGCGGGAAAGTCCACCACCATCAGCATTTTGTGTTCATTGGTCAATAAAACCGGTGGTACCGTTTCTATTTGTGGACACAACATTGATACCGATTGGTCCAAAGCCAAAACGTGTTTAGGCGTTGTGCCCCAAGAATTTAACTTTAATATTTTTGAACCCTGTTGGCAGATTGTGGTCAATCAAGCTGGCTATTATGGGGTACCCCGTGATGTGGCACTCAAGCGCCTTGATGTCTTATTTGATCAACTGGGACTTTCCGACAAACGCAACGAACAGGCCAAAAATCTCTCTGGGGGCTTCAAGCGACGCCTCATGATTGCCAGAGCACTGATCCATGAACCCAGGGTACTCATTTTGGACGAACCTACGGCTGGTGTGGACATCTCTTTGCGGCGGTCTATGTGGCAATTTCTGCAAGAACTTAACAACGGGGGTATGACGATTATCCTCACCACCCACTATCTCGAAGAAGCCGAAGCCCTCTGTAAAGAAGTCGCCATTATCGACCACGGAAAAATAGTTACGCACGGCAACACCCAAGATCTTTTGCAGCAGCTCAACGCAGAAAGCTTTATCCTCTACTGCACAGCGCCCATAGACACGCTATCCGCACTGCCCCCCATCTCTGGCGTCGCGCTTCGTCAGCTAGACCCGCTATGTCTGGAGGCCGATATCGACCAAAACCACACGCTCACAGAACTGATCACCTACCTCCAAATCCACGGCATCACCGTCGGTCGTATCCGAAACAAGGCCAACCGTTTGGAAGAGTTGTTTCTCAAGTTGGTGAACCATGATTAAAACACAATGGATAGGCCTGTGGACCATGACACGCAAAGAAACCCTGCGTATTTTTCGGATCTGGACACAGACACTGCTGCCTTCGGTCATTTCAACCTCGCTTTATTTTTTGATTTTTGGCAGCTTTATTGGCAGTCGAATCGGTCTCATTGGCGAGGTCACCTATCTGCAATTTATCATTCCGGGATTGGTCATGATGTCTGTGATTACCAATGCCTACAGCAACGTGGTCGCCTCTGTTTTTAGCGCCAAATTCCAGCGCAACATTGAGGAGCTCTTGGTCTCTCCGCTGACAAGCACCGTCATTTTGTTGGGATACGTTGTTGGGGGCGTCATGCGCGGCGTGATCGTCGGTTTTTTGGTATTTTTGGTATCCCTATACTTCACAGCACTCCCCATGACCCACCCTATGATTGCGATCACGACCATCATTGGGACCGCCATTCTTTTCTCTTTGCTGGGCTTCGTGAACGCTATATTTGCCAGAAAGTTTGATGACATCGCCATCGTCCCTACGTTTATACTGACGCCACTCACCTACCTCGGCGGGTTGTTTTATTCGATAAAAGATCTCCCTTTGATTTGGCAAAAAATCTCCTTTTTTAACCCTATCTTGTATCTGGTCAACAGTTTTCGTTATGGCTTTTTGGGTATTTCGGATATTTCCGTGAGTGTCGCGGTCATCTCTATGGGCGTCCTTATTGGGATCATGTGGTGCGTGGCGCTGTTTCTCCTGCACCGTGGCATTGGATTGAGACAATGAGCATTCAGTGGTTCCCAGGCCATATGGCCAAATCCACACGACTGATCAAAGAAACACTCTCCCTTGTGGATGCCGTTCTGGAAATTCGGGACGCCAGAATTCCTTTTTCCAGCCACAATCCCCTGCTATACGAGGTGGTCAAACACAAACCCATGGGGCTCATTCTAAACAAAGCGGACCTGGCAGACCCCGCTGTTTCCCAGCTCTGGACCACCGCTCTGGCCCCGCTTGGCAAAACAATGCTGCTCAACACCCACCACAAAACCGCACGTACCGCGATCACCACCTTTGGACGCGAGGTGATCGCCCATGCCGTTTCTCAAAAAAAGCTTCGGCAACGGCCTATCTACACCATGCTCATTTTAGGGGTTCCCAATGTCGGCAAATCTGCCATCATCAATACCCTCAAGGGCAAGGTAGTCGCCAAAGTAGAGAACCGACCTGGCGTCACGAGAACCCCCACCTGGTTCACGATAGCCCCGGACTTACGCTGCCTCGACAGTCCAGGCATTCTCTGGCCCAAATTTGAGAACACCGCGGTTGGTATGGGACTGGCCATCACCGGTGCCATCAAAGAAGAGGTCACCACGATTGAGCATCTCGTGGCCTATCTCATGGATTACCTGAGACGTTATTACCCAGATTCTCTGGTAAATCGCTACGGACTACCTCCCGACGTCTTGGCACAAACAGACCCTATGTTCATTGTAGAAGCCATTGGGATACAGCGAAAAATGCTCCTCAAAGAAGGCGAAATCGACATTGATCGTGCGCTACAATTAATCTTAAAAGATTTCAAAGGGGGCCTACTGGGAAGGGTGAGTTTGGAGCGCCCCTAAACGTGTGCATCGGTTACCGTCCCAACAATCCTTTTCGGTAGTAATACTCCCCCAAAAGCCAACGTCCGAATCGCTTTGGGGTACCATAAGATGACTGATACCATCGGGTGGCAAAACGATAGAGCCATCGGTCTTCTTGGCTCATGTTAAAGAGCCATACCGCCAAAGGATTGAGCCCCAGAAACCATTTCAATTCGGGATGTTTTCTGAGAAACACCGCCGCAGATTCGCCTTTTTTGAATTCACGCCGCATAAAGTCTTCGTCGCCAACAACGTGATAATGATAATTCCTGGCCTGTGGCAAATACCGCAACGGCACCTTGGCACGGGACATGCGATAGCCAAGCTCGATGTCTTCCCATCCGTAACCCTGAAAATCCATATCAAAGCCATGAAACCGACGAAACAATTCCGTAGGCAGAGACAAATTTCCAGTCAGAAAATAATGCCATCCCAAACGGTCCCCAGAGTTCAAGCGTTCTCTGATGTAGGGATACAAGTTTTCAGGCTCGCTGGGCCAGGACAAGACATGCATATTCCATGTACTCCCCTCAAAACATGTGGGCATCTTGGTCGATGCATGCGCCTCCAAATGGGTTTCGATGAGCCGTGGATCTGGGATCATATCCGCATCGGTGATCAAGAGAAGGGGTGCCATCGCCATCGAAACAGCGCTGTTGCGTGCCCCTGTTTTGCCACTGTTTTCTTGGATCAAATAGCGAAAACCATAGAGGGGCCGCCACCCCTCTAAAAAGCGATCGGTGCCATCTGAGGAAGATGAATCGACGACAATGACCTCGAAGTCATGAACCGTCTGAAACACAAACCCGGACAGTATTTTTTGCAGCACCTCTACTTGGTTATAACAGCCAATAATTACACTGATTTTGGGGGATGCAGACATAGCGCGAATCATAACACTTGCGCTAGGGTCTGACATCCCCATAAAGAGACTGGCTCTCACAAGAAGACAGCGCTATACTCCCGCTTGTACCTGTATTTCTGAAATCAAAATAGGTATATGCAGATAAGGAGCAGGTATGAACACAAAACGCCGTGGTCAAGACAAAGCCAGAATCATCCAATTCGCAGATGAAAACAAAACACTCCCAGATGGCAGCAAAATCATTTATGCCGAAAACGAAGACAAAATCGTGGTCTATCAAAAATTCCCCCTGGAGAAAGGAACGACTTACGTCTACGACCGCAAAGCCAGCAACATCACAGTGAATGGCAAAATGGGCACCTTACAAGACAAAAAAACAATGCTCCGCCTCAGCAGCTACATGCTGCAAACCGCCAGTGATGTTGAGTTGGTGACCATTACAGTCAATGGCATGGAGGGGTAACCCATGGGACCTATACACCCTATCGGACTGCGCCCAACCCAACCAATACACCCAGGAAAACCAGCGCACACGCTCTCTTCCGAGTTCATGGACACCCTCAAAGACATGGGAATCCGCAGCATCCGTGCCATCCGTATCCAGCAAGGGGTAGGGACCCTAGCGCTCAAGGAAATGGCCACCTTCACCCTAAACCATGATCAAAAAAATGCGCTCCAAGGCCTAGGGTTACACGGCATACTGGTCGCCATCTTCTCAGAAGAAGACGACATCAACGGCAATTACAAAGAAAAACTTAAAGAGCTTCATGAGCATTTACTCGGGAAAGAAACGATTGCGCTCCTGAAAAACACATTCGGTCTGTCTCAAACACCGATTCTCATGGAAGATGACAACCACAACGGTGTTTTTTTGCTACAGCAAAGCATCGTAGAACTCAGCGAAGAGACCTAGGACGCTAGTCCTCCCCCCTCACGCTCGGCGCTGCCGAGCACGAAAAAAAAATCCAAAGGGCTTCGCCCTTTCAATCCCTTAGCGCTGTCGCAAAATATGCCAGGCAAGGATTAGGAGGTAAAAACACCCATGGCCCGGAATTTCGCATAACGACTCTGCCTCAGGGTCTCCGGGGTCTGGGTAGACATCTCCGCCAAATCTCTCAAGATCTGGGCCTTGATCGCCAGCGAAACGCTGCTCCAATCGTGATGGGCACCCCCCAGTGGTTCTGGGATGATCCCATCCGCTACGCCAAGGCCCACAATGTCTTTCGCCGTTATTTTGAGATTTTTGGCAGCAATATCCGCCTGTTTTGCATCGCGAAATAAAATAGACGCACATCCCTCAGGCGAGATCACCGAATACACCGCATTTTCAAGCATATAGACCCGGTTGGCAACGCCTATACCCAAGGCCCCACCAGAGCCCCCTTCGCCAATGACAAAGGTCACAATAGGAACCCCAAACCCCATCATTTCACGTAAGTTTCTGGCTATGGCCTCCGCCTGCCCACGTTCTTCGGCTTCAATGCCGGGATAGGCACCTGGCGTATCGATGAGGGTCACAATGGGCAACCCAAACTTATTGGCCATTTGCATCAATCGTAGCGCTTTGCGGTAGCCTTCGGGATTGGGCATGCCAAAATTGCGCCGTATGTTTTCTTTGGTGTCGTGGCCTTTTTGATGACCAATCCACATCACACGCCGACCGTCTATGCGACCCAATCCACCGACAATGGCAGGATCATCTCCAAAAGCACGGTCGCCATGCAGCTCTATAAAGTCTTCCGAAATCAACCGAAAAAAACTCAAGCTGTCTGGTCGGTTGGGATGTCTGGCGATTTGCAGAACCTGGCTCGGGGTTAAGTTTTGATAAATATCTTCACGAACAGCCTCAGCGCGTTTTTCTATTTTTTTAATCTCAGAGGACAAATCAATGTCACTCTCTCTAGACAATGTCTTGAGCTGCTCTATCTTTTCATAAAGCTCTCCCAAGGGTTTTTCAAATGGCAGAAGTTTCATACCGCAGGACATCCCCATACCATGTCCAAAACCAGGGACAAGGTTGCACGCAATTCACGACGGTCTACCACACGATCCACCATCCCATGGCTCAGCAAAAACTCTGCTCGCTGAAATCCATCAGGCAATTTTTGGCGAATGGTCTGCTCGATGACACGGGGTCCCGCAAAAGAGATCAACGCACCAGGCTCAGCAAAATTAAAGTCTCCCAAAATCGCAAAACTGGCCGATGTGCCTCCCGTCGTGGGATCACAAAGTACGGACACGTAGGGAATACCGGCCCGCCCCAGCAAGTCCAATGCCCCACTCGTCTTCGCCATTTGCATGAGGCTCATAATACCCTCTTGCATCCGTGCCCCCCCTGAAGATGTAAAAACCACCACAGGGCATCGTTTGGCCAATCCCCGCTCGATGGTCCGCGTAATTTTTTCACCCACCACGGACCCCATCGACCCGCCCATATAGGAGAAGTCCATTACTGCCACACTAATGGGGTTGTGATTGAGGGTGGCCATGCCGGACACAACCGCATCTTGTCGCTTTGTCTTCGCCTGGGCTTTCCGAATACGGTCTGTGTAGCTCTCCGAATCAGAAAAGGACAAGAAATCGGTCGGACCCAAATTTTCATCCTCAGGCACAAAGGAGGCCGGATCAAAAATTAAGGCAAGGCGATCCATCGCAACCATTCGAAAATGAAAGCCACATTTGGGACACACATGCGCATTGTCCTTCAAATCCTTTTGAAACAGAATTTCCTGACAATGATCACACTTAATCCAGAGATGACCTGGAATATTTAACTTTTCCGTTGTGTCTACGGTATTCTTTTCGCGTTTTGCGAACCAATCGATAATTGACATAGATGAAGTTACTTCGGTAGAATTTAAGTCCACTATATCGGAACCCTGTTTTTACTGTCAAACCAGTAGCCAAGGATAGTTGTAGTTGATTGAAACATAATATGAGATTATGGAAGCTAGCGCTTTATAAAAGCAAGTAGCATTCGTAAACGACTAGCATCAATAAATGTAATTTAATAAGGTATAAAGCGAGGAAAATTGTGGCAAATATAAAAGCATCTAAAAAAGACATTCTAGTCAATGCACGAAACAAAAAAAGGAACCAACATTTCCGTTCCAAGATCAAAACAATGATCAAAAAAGCACAGACCGCCATCGTGGCCAAGGCCGAAGATTGCGAAAAACTGGTCCGTGCCGCACTGCGTAGCATTGATAAAACCGTTACAAAAGGGGTTATCAAAAAGCAAACGGCTGCACGTAAAAAATCCCGATTAGCCCGTGCACTAAACAAAGCGCTCAAGGCTTAATTTTTTTATGGCTCCGAAAAAGGGGGGGCTCACCTTTAGAAAAGAACCCCCATCCTTTTTGCAGGATGGGGGTTCTTTTTTTATTTATGCCGGCCTCTTATGCACCTTGAGCCTATTTCTTTGTAGCCCGGTTCAGATCAAAGGCAGCACATTGTCCGTCTCTGGGGATGACATTCTATACGACAGTAAAAGCTTGGGGTTGGTGGCAAGCAGCGACGTCGCTATCGTGTATGAGGACCATACCGCACATACGCAGCATGCCATTTTTGATATCCCCTCACAAAACATCCACATCCGAAACCCATTTGTCTACCATCACCTAGACAACACCGTCACAGGGTCTTCCATGGTTTACAATTTCAAAACCCACGAAGGCCACATCGCCCATGTTCGCGCCTCTCTCAAAAACATCCTCCTCACAGGGAAAACCATCGACGTAAATACCAGCCACATCGCCATAAGCCATTTGACCTTCACCACCTGTAAGCGCGCCACCCCAGACTATATGGTGCGTTCCGAGCTGGTGCAGCTGTATCCCCAAGTCGGGTTTATGGTCGCCTTCAACAATACACTTCACAGCCCTCTGCTGCCATTCCCAATCTGGATACCCACCTATATTTACGGATCTCGCAGCTATAGCATTATCGGATCCAGCTCGACCATTCCAGAGGTCGGTGCCAACAACAGAGAAGGTCTCTACGTCAAACACCATTTTGGTTATTTCTTCAACGAAGCATCAACCGGAACCGTGGACCTGGGTTGGTACATCCAGCGCGGTGGCTTTCTCTATGGATTTACCCATCTCTTGGAAACATCTGCCGCCTCAGAAGTCCATTTGAAAGCCCATCAGGTGGGACAGGATGGATTTGAAGGCTTGGCCGCCTACTACACCGACCTGGTCACTGTGAACAACGACAACGACAAAACAGAAAACAAAGACAATAGCCTGTTTGGCAACGCATTTTCACCCATTTTTCAAAATTTCAAAAAAATCGCAGCTAGATCAGGTAGTCGTTTGCACACGGGGGTCACGTATCGCCAATTTCTCAATGACTCTCGGGTATCACAACTACCCTTTGCAAAGCTCCTGCTCCATGACACCGAGGTATGGAACCAGTGGACGCTCTCAGGCGATATCGGCTGGGCCAGCACCAAAGAAGAAACCCCAACCTTCACCATCCATGAAGATCAAAATCTTCACAGCCAATTGTCATTGGGCACCGTCCACGCCCTCACCCCATCCATGACTCTCGGTAGCACCTTGATCTCCAACTTGAACTGGTATGGCAACGGCGAGACATGGCAACGGCTATTCGCCTCTTTTTACTTGGATGTCCCGCTCATAGCGATAAAGCCGCGTCTGTTTTATATCAAGAAGCTCATGCAACCCTATGGACAATCGCCCTTTGAATATGAACGCAAATATGCAAGGGTCTCCGACGAGGTGGGTCTATGGATGGACGTTCCTCTCTGGGGATTGGAATGGGGCTACGAAGCGTTTTATGATCTGGAGAGAGATACCATGCGCACCCAAAACATCCGCACAAGCTTCCTCTTCGACTGTTGGAAGCTATCTATCAAAGCCAACACCATCGAGGGTAATTTTTCGTTTGATGTGGAATTGATGTAGCCCTAAATAATGCCCTTTGTGGACGGGACAGCCCCCGCACGACGTGCATCTGGACGCAAAGCCAGGCCCAATGCAATCCCAACACCTTTAAAGCATGCCTCTGCCAAATGATGAAGATTATTCCCAGCCAAAATGTGAATATGGAGATTCAGTTTGGCATTAAAGGCAAAGGCACGGAAAAACTCTTCTACCAACTCAGCATCAAAGTCCCCCATTTTGACCTTTGGTAGACTGGGTGAAAAGGCAAAGTACGGACGACCACTCACATCCATCGCGACTTGGACCAAGGCATCGTCCATCGGATAGACCCCAGACGCATACCGAACAATACCCCGCGCCTCTCCCAGAGCGTACCGAACAGCCAAGCCCAAACAAATACCAATATCTTCTGTCACGTGATGGGCATCTACATGGATGTCCCCCATCGCCGAAACAGACAGATCCATAATCCCGTGAATAGCGAACAATGTCAGCATGTGGTCCAAGAAACCCACCCCTGTTTGGAGGGTCGCCTTGGCAGGGGCATCTATATTGAGGGTTAATTGAATATCTGTCTCGCCGGTTTTCCGGTCACATGTTCCGATACGCATAGGGAGGCCTCCATTGTGGAAAATAATGCTGTTATCTTCGCGCAAAGAAGAGAGATTCGCAAGACACTTTGCCTCGCCGTAACTAGCTACGTTCTACCCCATGGGGGCTTAAAGGGGATCCAAATGTCTTACGCCCTTTGGCGCTGTCGCGAAACGAAAGAATTAGGCACAAAAATTTAAAAAGGGAATTTGGGACTATTTTTCAGGCCTAAAACGTCATTTTTCTGTTTTGAACATCCTATCGTGTAAGGGGATGTTGTAGATCCCCTCGTGGGCGCTAGGTATAGTTGGATGCAGCGGTGGTAGTCGGTTTTTTTTGCAAAATAAAAATCACCAAAAAGACAAGTTCGGCATGTTTTTTACGCTCAAACTTTGGTAAAGTAGAGAGATGAAATTAACAAGGAGTGA
>CANNCG010000024.1 GCA_947502965.1 bacterium
ATGAATGGGCTGGTACAACTGATCGTCGAGGAGAAGGGCAGCCGTCCGAATGACGGTGCGGTGTACGTCTTTCGCAACCGACAGCGCAACAAAGTCAAACTGCTGCTCTGGCACAAGAATGGTTTTTTCCTTGGGTACAAACGGTTGGAGCGTGGGAAATTCGACTTTCCGACAGACGCAGATGTCGTCGAAGTGGATGCCGAGGCGCTAAGAGAATTGATACTGGGAATGCCGATGGTGTACGCCGGAAAAGGGCAGGCAGAAAACGTGCGGTTTTCGTAATCGCAAAACCGCCTATGTAGGCCACAAAAAGGCGAACATATCATGAAATTTCCTTTTGTAGTCGTACTGTGGATGAAGAACTTGTTAAGAGATTAAAACATGATAATCTTCCTCCAAAGGAAGTAGCAGATCGCCTAGAACACCGTCTATGCGCGGCGCCGCTGATCCCAACGGAGGGAAATTATCCATGCATACAAATCACCATAGACCCTCTCCGCATTGGTCTCGGCCAACATCACATGGCGTCCTCCGGTATAAAACGCGGTCTCTACCGACCAGCCTGCTTGGCGATACCGATTCACAACCCCCATCACCGACCGCAACCCTTTACCGAGAGGATCCTCCGAACCGGACAGGACATACATAGGCACGACAGGTGCTGGCACCGACTGTCCATAGAGCCGATACAGCCCCAAAAACAAGGCGCTGTACAGTCGAACTGAGGGCACAAAGGTACAGAAGGGATCTGCGATATATCTGGCCACAAAAGACGGATCCCGACTGAGCCAATCAAAGGGGGTTTTGGCGGGCTGAAAAGTCTTGTTAAATCCCCCATAAATAATGTCATAAAAAAGACGACCGGGTCGCACCTCCCCAAACATGCCAAACACCTTGGCCAACACCCACGAGGGACCTGCCACCCAACGGGGCTCATACGATGTCGCAGACAAAACCAAGCCCTGAATGTCTGGGCGATACTGGGCCACCATCGCCTGTGCGACATAAGACCCCATACTATGACCCAAAACCACGATAGGGATATCTGGATACAGCACCCGCAAGTCCTCGTAGGACTGATACGCTGTGGCCAGCATCCCCGCCCATCCCTCTGGGCCAGGATCTCCCAAAACACGCGCCTGGGAGCCATGCCCAGGCAGGTTGCTACCCCCAACAGCCACCTGATGCCCCACACACCACGCAGAAAAAGACGCATAACAGTCCAAATGTTCGGTCATGCCGTGGACAATCAAGACCGCATGTGTGGGTGATTCACAGGACCAATGATGGGTGAGTGCCATCGGTTATCTCTTTTGATTGTTTCGGTGAAACGCCGCCAATTGCATGTATTTTTCCGCCCATTTTACGTTTGTCTCATAGCTCTGTGATCCCAAATCTCTGACCACACGACCAGGAACCCCCACGACCAGATGGTTTTCGGGCACCACCATGTTTTCTTTCACGACTGTACCTGCCCCTATCACCGCACCTTTTTTGACAATCGCCCCATTGAGCACAATCGCCCCCATACCAATGAGCACACCGTCCTCGATCACGCAGCCGTGGAGCACTGCTTTATGGCCCACGGTCACATAATCCCCCACCACACAGGCACGGTCATTTTCCAGATGACAGACACAGCCATCCTGAATATTGGTCGCATTGCCTATTACAATCGTATTAATATCCCCACGCAATACCGCGTTGTACCAAACAGAGGCCCCTTTTCCAAGACGTACATCGCCTACAACCTGAGCCCCAGGCGCAACAAACGCAGCACGGGAGAGATCCGGGTCATGCCAAACCAAGTCATTCGGAAAATCAAATTTTTGCATAGTTCACTATGCACCGACCTTTCTAAAACGCAATCGTTCAAAAACACTTAAAACAAAGACACATTCATCGCCACAACAGGCTTCACCTCGCTCATAATACCAAAGTAAGAATTGCCATCCGCAATTGAAAGTTTCAGCAACTCAAGGGTCAATCCCAGTTGTATTTTATCTGTAAGGTTATACAAGACGTTCTTGTTCAAACACCATGTATGAAACAAGCTAACAGGCGAATCGGTTGCCACAGATTTACCAGACTGAGCGAGCAGTTCAACCTGACCCAAAAGAGGCGCCATGAACGCTACGCCTGTAACAAAAGTAAACGCCAGGCCCTGTAATTTCGAACCAGAAACATAGGCAGATCCGCCCCAAACCACATCCAAGCCCGTGATAGGGCATTGATTGTAAATACGGGCCAAAAATCTCGTTTGGGTTGAAGATTTGACCGTATCGAGATTGCTAGAATACCCATCAAAAGACACGATCATTTTAGACTCATACGCACTTACAACAGACACCATCGACACACAAAGCGCGGCAACCAAAAACACCTTCTTCATACTAAAAACTCCTAAAAAATGATCCAACCAAAACAGGATCCCCCTAGAGGGCGCCATGATACCCAAGGCTTCTGATGCGAATCAGGTCTGCTTTACCTCGTAGGAATAGGCTTTTTCCTGCAAATACGCAACCCAAGCCTTGTCCTTCGTCACACCAACACGCACCAAGGCTGCGTAAACAGTCTCTAAAACAGCGACGCTCACACCAAAAAAATCCACCTCATCCGGCGCAAACTCCGGGGCGTAATAGGGATGTATCAGCTCTACCAAAAGCGCCCCAGATTCTTCCAAGGCATAGATAACTTTGCCGGATGTCCCCTTGCGAAACACGCAGTCAAAGCGACGATCCCCCACCATAATTTCAAAAGGTCTGGCCTTAAAAAACGTACCTGACGTTTGTTGATCAACAGCATCTCGTACCTGCAATGTATACATAATCACTATCCTTTTCGAAAAATATCCGGCACATGTCCAGGATTATAAAGTAAGGTATAAATCCAGTAACTCTTCAAGACACGGGTCACATAATGATGGGTTTCAGCATAGGGGATATTGGCCACAAACATATCCAAAGAGTGATTTGTTTCCCCTTGAACCCACCGATGGGTGGCATTTGGACCGGCATTGTATCCAGACAACATGTATACCACATTGCCATCAAAACGTTGTTTCAAATAATTCAAATAAAAAACCCCAAAACGAACATTGGTTTCAGAATCAAACAGCATATCCCCACTGGTCCATGAGACTTTCAAATTTTTTGCAATCCCTTGCCCTGTAGCTGGCATAATCTGCATGAGCCCACGCGCCCCACTACGGGACACTGCACGCGAGTTAAACAGGCTCTCTTCCCGCATTAACGCCAAAATCAAATACGGGTCCAACCCGTACTCTGCCCCGAGGGATTGAATCAATTCCCAGTGGGGGCGCGGGTACATGAGCTCCGCCATTTCACGTGACAAGGTGGCCTGTCCGCGACTGACGCTAAAGCCCATTTTTCCCAACAGGGTAATCGCCTGATTGGACTGGAACAGCCCATCGTACAAACGGGCAAGTTGCAACACCATCTGGTCCAAAAATTTACCCGAGCGACTGGACACCGAGGACTCCAAGACCGCCGCTTCATAGCCCCCCAACCCAGAACGATAGGCCTCTTGTGTCAGCTCCCCCCGCAGGACGCCCGTCGGGACAAACAAGCCCGACAAGCGCCCTATCTCCGAAGGGAAGTATTTCACAATCAACCGCGCCCCATAATAGGTGAACGGATAGAGCGTCACACATTTTTCGCGATAGGTCTGCGCCATTTGCTGATCCAGCGTTTCCGCCATCTCCGCCGTCCAAAACAAGACCTTGGCTTTAAATTCATCCTGCAAGGTCCACGGATAGTTTTTTACTTTTTGATAGGCCTCATCTGCAGCCCCATTGAGATAAGACATCCACGCAGAATCCCACATCCACTTCTCATAATAGGAAGACTTTGCCGACGACGCCAAGAACCCCGCTTCAAAAGGCGCAAACTGTGCCGTATCCGCAGATGCCGCATAAACCCAATATAGGTCATAATAGGCCTGTGCTTGATAGGTACTGGCGGAATCCAAGATGGATTTATACGCCGTAGACGCCTCATCATATCGCTTTAAAATCTGCAAAGTTTTGGCCATCTGATACGCCAGAAGCTGGGCCTTTTGCTTCGGGAGAGATGCCGGCGAAATGTTTTGAAAAACATCCAAAGCCGCTTCTCGTTTCCGGGTGTGATACAAGGCCATCCCCTTGGAGAGCTGCATGTCTGCTGAAAGCGGCTGCGTTAATCCGTCCACCAAACTCAGCCCTTCTTCATAGCGATTTGTATCAAAAGCGCGCTTGGCTACCTGACGCCTGGCCTTTTCTTGTGGAAACAAGACATCCCACATCGGACGCTTTTTCTCAGAAGACAACGCATAACGGGCATAGGCCGTCCGAAGCTCGCCATCACCTGGGAACCGTGACGCCCATTCCCGCAACGTGACCAATTGGCCGGACACATCTTGCTGTTGCTCCCGAATCTGGAATCGCAATGAAAAAAAACCAGTTTTCTCAGGGTCCACCAAGTTCAGTAGGTGGTCAGCCAAGGCCACCTGTCCGGTAGACAGCCACGAAGACAAAATCAAACGGGTATAATGGTCTCTCAGCTTTTCTGGCAACCCCAGCAACCGGTTATGTACAAGGGGCACCTGTACCGCCGCCACCGCCATAATCAAGGCATTGAGGGGATGCGTCCGATTAATCCCCGATAGCTGCAACACCTCCGTCGCCTCTAAAAAACGCCCCAAATTGGCCAAGGTCAAGGCTTTCATTTGTGGATGTAGGTGAGATTCCATCTCCAAGACAGAGGCATATTGCCCCATATAGAACAGACGCTCTAGGGATTCTGCAGAGACACTCCCCGTGAACATGGCAAAAAACAGCACCGCCAAAAATCGAATCGCTATATAAAATTTCATACCCGCCATTCTAGGCGAGAAAAGGGTGTTTACTCAAGGCATAGAGGCATCCACCACCTACGCCACGGGGGCTTAAACGGGGTTCAAAGGGCTATCGAACTTTGAATTCGAAAAAAGCAACCCCGTAGATGCGAACAAACGCGCGAAACAGTACGTGGTATTGGGCGTACAAATAGAAGCCTTGGCGATCAGGGACCCCAACAGACGTACAATCAGACGCGTGAATACCGTCCATATCGGCTCAAGAATGGGCTATCTACAGCGAAGAAATGACCCAACGGCGTGGACACATCAAAGGACTGGCCCAATACTTTCGATCAACACCCGATATACCGAGAATACGATCGACTTTCGAAAACCCCACATGGCGCATTTTTTCGATAGCACCATTGGGCCTATTTGGCCTGGGTTTTATTTCGGAAGATCCGATTTACGGATCGGGCGTTTGAGGGCGATTGGCCCATTATTTTAGAGACTTTTTCGCCGGTCATAAAAAGACCCGTGAAACCCCACTTTTGGATTCCAACTGCATTTTTCGGATCAAACCCCTTTCTTTCGCTCAGACGCGCTCATAGAAAAAAATTTTGGGGGTCTTAGAGCCTCGAAAACCCGCCTGGGAAGCAATTACAAACATCCAAATTTCGCCCCTTGCGTCTTGGAAGTGCCTCCACTAGAATACTCGCAAGTTAGCACTCTCGCTCATAGAGTGCTAAATCAAATTTACTGTATGAAGGAGGCATCATGAGCAAACCACATTATCAGCCGCTCGCGGATCGCATTATTGTAGAGCCGCAAACGGCAGAGCAAGTTACCAAGTCTGGGATTTTTATTCCTGATTCTGCCCAAGAAAAACCGCAAACAGGAAAAGTCCTAGTCGTAGGCCCTGGTCGTGTCACCGAAGACGGGAAAAACGTCCCCATGTCTGTCAAAGAAGGCGATGTTGTCATCTATGCAAAGTATGGCGGAACAGAACTCAAGATTGATGGATCTGAATTTCTCATCATCCGTGAGAGCGACGTTTTGGCTATCAAAAAATAAATCTGCGCTGTAGGGGCGAACACAACCCCCAAACAAACCAGATTTAAACAACACTCGGTAATAAAAGGAGTCCTTCATGGGCGCAAAGCAATTAAAGTACGGAGACGAAGCCTGGAGATCCCTTGCAGAAGGTATCAAAAAGGTAGCTGACGCAGTTGGCAGCACCCTGGGACCCAACGGAAACAACGTTGTCCTAGAAAAAAAATGGGGATCCCCGACCATCACCAATGACGGTGTCACCATTGCAAAAGAGATCGAACTTGAAGATCCTTTTGAAAACATGGGCGCGCAGCTTCTCAAAGAAGTCGCTTCCAAGACCAATGACATTGCAGGGGACGGGACCACAACCGCCACTGTTTTGGGTGCCGCTATCTTCAAAGAAGGATTGAAAAACGTCGTTGCCGGCGCAAACCCAATCCAACTCAAAAAAGGCATCGAGCGCGCTGTTAAAATCGTGGTCGAAGAACTCAAAAAGAGCAGCAAAGCGGTTGAAACCAGAGAAGCCATCGCACAGGTCGCGTCTATCTCTGCAAACAATGACGAAGAAATCGGAAACCTCATTGCCGACGCGATGGAAAAAGTAGGCAAAGATGGCGTCATCACCGTAGAGGAATCCAAAGGGATGGAAACTGAGCTGGAAATCGTAGAAGGGATGCAGATCGATAAGGGCTATGTTTCTCCTTATATGATCACAGACAAAGAGCGCATGGAAGCGTCTTTGGATGATGCCTTTATTTTGGTTACAGATCGCAAAATTTCTGCAATCAAAGACCTTCTTCCTATTTTGGAAAAAGTAGTTCAATCTGGCCGTGGCTTGGTCATCATCGCAGAAGACCTCGACGGTGAAGCCCTTGCAACATTGGTCGTCAACCGTCTACGTGGCACCATTAACTGCCTCGCCATCAAAGCCCCTGGTTTTGGGGACCGTCGCAAAGCCATGTTGGAAGACATTGCCGTATTGACCGGTGCAGAAGTCATTTCAGAAGAAAAAGGCCTTACCCTAGAAAACGCTACCCTACAACAATTGGGTCAAGCCTCAAAGGTAAAAGCCTCCAAAGACAGCACCACCATTGTCTCTGGCAAAGGCACACAAGAACGCATCACTGCGCGCGTTGCGGAAATCAAAAAAGAAGCAGAACTTTCTGATTCTTCTTATGACCGTGAAAAGCTACAAGAGCGTCTTGCAAAACTTTCTGGTGGCGTTGCCGTCATCCGCGTGGGTGCTGCGACAGAAACAGAACTCAAAGAGAAAAAACACAGAGTAGAAGATGCCCTTTCTGCAACACGCGCTGCGGTTGAAGAAGGCATCGTTGCTGGTGGCGGAACCGCCTTCATCAACCTCATCCCAACACTGAACATCGCCATCGAAAAAGAAACTGGCGACCTCAAAGTAGGAATGACCATCGTGTCCAAATCTTTGGAAATTCCTTTGCGTCGTATTGCAGAAAACTCTGGTGTAGAAGCGTCTGTCATCATCGACAAAGTCAAAAATAGCGCACACGGGGTTGGCTTCAACGCACGCACAGGCCAATTTGAAGATATGATCAAAGCCGGTGTTGTTGATCCTTCCAAAGTCACACGTACCGCATTGCAAAATGCCGCTTCTGTGGTCAGCTTATTGCTCACAACAGACGTGTTGATCGCGGACAAACCTGAAGAAAAAGCTGCGGCCCATGCCGGCGGCGGTCAGGGAATGGGTGGAATGGGCGGGATGGACTACTAGTCCCCCCTTCTCTCTAGGGAATTTCACCCCTGAAAGCCCCCGATGGCTACGCCATCGGGGGCTTTTTTTTTTACTTCGTCTCAGAATCCCCTTTGTCTTCTGGCTTTGATCCCGTTTTAAAGCCTTTTTCAAATTCTGATTTTGCCTGACCCAAAGACTTGGCAAACTTGGGAATAGACGACGCCCCAAACAATACAAAAATAACCAAACCGATCACAATGAGCTCCGTTGTTCCCAACATAGTCAAACCTCCATTTAAGACCTGGGATGATTGATTTCATCCAGGAGTGCATAATACATCCGTTGCAGCTGACCGTACCATTCCCCCAACTTACGCAGAACGTTGGGCAAATCTTCCGGACGCACCACCACCACCAACACAATAAAAATTAAAATCAACTCAAAACCACCAATACCGAACATGCTATTCCCCACCCCATCCAAAGATCTTCGCCACCAGGATGGACAGAAAATAAAGCAGTGTCAACGGAATCGCAATCCCACATTGGGAAATCACATCCGGTGGGGTCACAATCGCCGCCACCACCAAAATACCCACGACCACATACCGAGACGAGGCCAAAAGCTGTCGACGGGTCACCCAACCAAAGAACAACAACACTTCCAAAATAATGGGAAACTGAAACGCCAGCATGCCATAGATCAGCATGTTAATAACATAAAAAACATTTTGCTGAAAATGGAGAAGAACACCCACCCCTTCAGGCACAAAATCTTGGTTCGTCATCGTCGACAAGGTGAAGGGAATCAACCACGTATAGCTGAGAACCAAGCTCAACATGGCCAATACCCCCCCTGCAATAGCCGCCGCCAATATCACCCGTCGCTCACGTAACGACAAACCAGGAAACACAAAACGCAACAATTGGTAAACATGGAAAGGCAAGGTCCCCACAAATCCCGCCAAGGCACAAAACTTCATTTTGGACACAAATCCCTCGAAAACAGACGTCACTATCAATTGGGCTTGTCCTGCATTTTCAAAAGGGGCCAGTAGCCAACCGATCAACCCATCATAAAACACATAGGCGACCACAAAGCCCAACAACGCCACCAAGACACTTTTGACGATTCGTTTTCTCAGTTCGCGAATATGGTCAAAAATAGACAGGGCCACCGCCGTCATGAGGCGCTCAGTTCCAATTCACAAAAACCATGTCAAACGGTTGTATGCGAATCGCATCGCGTTTGGGGTTCCCCATCAAGGGAGAATACCCCCCGATGGTTTTCCCCTCGGGTTTTAATATCTGAATCGGATAGCCTTTATGCCGCAACTGCCCCACCGTTTTTTCCACCAACCCTTGCGTCACCGCCGCCTCAGGCACCACGGCAGCCCCATTGACAGGCACTATTCTCACCACATTGGGGATCAAGTACGTTTTGGGCGGACGGTCATCAAAGCTCACCAGCACCGCACAGTGATGTCCTGCCAAAATATCAAACGGAAAGGCCAAATTTTGTTTATCTTCTTTGGCCTGTGGCGACGCCTCTGGCGGCTTGGAAAAACGCTTACTGAGAGCAAAGAGCTGCAACAAGAATTGGCCGCCCCACACCAACAAAACAGCAGCGCCAACCACCACCGCCCCATGCCACAGCGGCCCACGCATCGCCCACTGCACCGCATACTCCAGACACAGAGACAGCCCAAATGCCATGAACAACAAAGCCGTCACCATGAGCGGCAACGAGGACCGTATACGTGTAAGCCGGGTTAGAAATTGTGATTTGTAGTGCTGAAACTGCGCATTCATACCGCGTATCATAGACCATTTACAGCCACACATGCCATAATTTTCGGTATGACAGACCTTCATCTCATCGTATGCCTCGGGAATCCCGGCACCGAATACGCCCATACCCGCCACAACATTGGGTTTATGGCCGGAGAAAACCTCCTCACGCGCCTCCAAAAACCCCAACGAAAAGACAAGTCTCACAGCCTGACAGTCAGTGGCAACTTGGGCAAGCATGCCCTTTTGGTGGTATTTCCCATGACCTATATGAATCTGTCTGGCAAAGCCGTCACCGCCGCCATGGCCTTCTACAAAATCCCCCCAGAAAAAGTACTTGTACTCTACGATGATCTCGACATCGCCTTTGGCAGCCTCCGTTTCCGCGAAAAAGGTAGCGCCGGAACCCACAACGGCATGCGCAGCATTGTGGGCGATATCGGCCCAAACTTCCCCAGACTTCGCATGGGCATAGGCCCCAAGCCCGAAGGCCATGACACCTCTGGGTTTGTACTCGGCAAGTTTACACCTACCGAAAGGCCCCACCTACCGCCATTATGTGATGCCACCACCGAAACCGTGACCCGATGGCTGGCTGAGGGGCGAGATGCGGCTACGCGGTATGCGGCGGGGTATGCAGGGATTAAAAGCCCGGTGGGGTGATGGCCGTTTTCAGCGATACATTGGCACGGGCTTGCCTTTGACGGCGAGGAAATCGTTTCATCTCCTCCAATGAAAGCCCCAGTAAAAAATAAAAAAGGGAGCAAGCCGTAGCTGCTCCCTCATTTTGTGCCTTCCAAAAATGGAAGACTTGTTACCGGTTGGCCCACAATTCCCTGCGAAAAAAAAGGTGGAAAACCTAACGTACTAGAAAAATAGGACTCTTTCCAATACTCTCAGTATCATAAACAGAATTTTTTATGAAATCAAGAGGTGGAATTTGGGGACTAAATTAAATTATAGATTGGCATTGGATTTGGGGACAAATTCTCTGGGGTGGTGCACCATTGGACTGGATGCGCATGGGGTGCCTTCACACGTTCATGATGCCGGTGTACGTATTTTTCAATCGGGTAGAGACGAACAAACAAAACAATCTTTGGCAGAAGGTCGCCGTCTTGCCAGAGGGATGCGTCGTCGCCGAGATCGTTATATCAGGAGACGTGATCAATTGCGCCACTGGCTCGCGACATGCGGGCTCATGCCGCTAGACCCCACAGAACGTCAGACCGTGGCGCGTTTAGATCCCTATCGTTTGCGATACGAAGGCCTGGATAGGCCCCTACTACCCTACGAATTGGGCCGCGTTTTATTTGCATTGAATCAACGACGCGGATTCAAAAGCGGTCGAAAAACAGAGTCGCCTGAAGACAAGTCAGCGATTAAGGAGGCCCAAGCGTTAGAAGATGCTATTGCACAAGTGTCATGTCGTAGTTTGGGGGACTATCTATGGCAATACCACCAAACACAAAACAAAGAAGAGCTCGAAGCGGGCATTGCCCGTGTGCAAAACGTACGTGCCAGACCTGGAAGCATAGGCTTGTACCCATTGCGCAAAATGTATGAAGACGAATTCGATGCGCTTCGTAGTGCCCAAGAAAAACATCAGGCGTTGACGGCGGCACAATGGGACAGGCTCCGCGACATTGTTTTCCACCAACGGCCCCTCAAACCCCAAGAGCTGGGTGCCTGTCAGTTGTATTACGACGAAGGGTTTTCACGTACCTATGCGGCGATTCCCAGTGCTCAGAAATTCCGGGCATGGCAGGAGATCAATAATCTCAAAATCATTATGCCCAACTGGGAAAAAGTTGCGCTGACAGAAGAACAGCGAAACACGCTGTACATGCAGCTCAATGAAAAAAACACGCTCTCCTTCAAAGGGCGTAGCGGTATCAAGAAGTTATTGGGTCTATCGGAAGACACAACGTTTAATTTGGAAGACGCGCGCAAAGACAAAATGCTTGGCGTTGCGACCAGTGTGACGATGCGCAAGGCAGACTATTTCGGGGATCAATGGGATCATTTTTCGGATGCAGAGCAAGATGCCATCATCGATTATCTCTTGCCCGAAGTGGCCAGTGTCCAACAGGGGGGCGAACTGCGCAAAAAAGACAATGCCCCCGAGAAAATAAAAATCCGTGCCATGCAAGAATGGGGGCTTTCGGAAGCCCAAGCAGAGGCGCTGGCCCAGTTTGATACAGACAAACTGGAGTCGGGTACCTCACGGTTTGGTATCCAAGCCCTACAGGGCTTGGTGCACTATATGGCCCAGGGCTTGCGCTATGATGAGGCCTGCAAAGAATTGGGGAAACACCATAGCGATAGACGACCCGTGGCTGTTTCGGATGGGTTGTTGCCGTATTATGGCTATGTCATTCCAGAGGCCATTGCCAATAGCGGGCGGAAGCGCAGCGATACACATGAGAAAGTGCGTGGCATCATTGGCAATCCCACGGTGCATATCGGGCTCAACCAGTTGCGCCATGTCATCAATGCACTCATCCAAACCTATGGGCATCCCGCAGAGATTGCACTGGAAATAGCACGAGATCTCAAGATGAACAAAAAACAAAAAAACGAGCTCAAAAAACGACAAGCCAAAGAAAAGAAAGACAATGATGACATCGCAACAGATTTGGCCGATTCCGACTCTTTGTATGGGGCGTCTGTGCCCAATACCTACGACAACCGTCTCAAATACAAACTTTGGAAAGAGCTGGAAATGGCCAATGGCATGGCGTTGTGTCCTTTTTCGGGTGACAAGATTCCTCGGCACAGGTTGTTCGATCATGACGTTCAAATAGAGCATATTTTGCCGAGATCGAAAACAATGGACGACTCTCCCGGAAACAAGACATTGAGCACCTTGTCAGCCAACCAGTACAAAGGGGGCCGTTCACCCTATGAAGCCTTTGGTCAATCGAAAGACGGGTATGCCTATGATGCGATTTTGCAACGGGTGACAAATTTCCCCAGAAATAAACAATGGCGATTTGAGCCCGATGCCATGACCCGATTTGAAGACGAGGCCGGATTTCTAGACAGCCAGCTCCAGGACACCCAGTACCTGTCGCGTATCGCACAAAAATACTTGGCCAATATCTGTGAAAAAGTGAGGGTGTCTCCTGGCAGACTCACCGCAAAAGTGAAACACCAGTGGGGATTGGGGACCTTGCTCGATGAGATCAATGGGGGGGTCACGGAACCCAAAGAGGCCGATGCCATGGCTGAAGATGCGGCCATAACAGACACCGAAACGACAGAGGTCCCGGCCCATGGACAGGTGCAAAAATCGAAAAACCGTGATGATCATCGCCACCATGCCATTGACGCGCTGGTGGTGGGATTGATCGATCAGAGCGTTATCCAAAGGGCGGCCAAAGCCAGTGCCCAAGACCGTTATGCCAAAGAAATTTTCGAGCCCCCTATTCCGAAAGAGGTCTTGCGTCAGCAAGCGAAA
>CANNCG010000025.1 GCA_947502965.1 bacterium
GGATTTAGAAGCAAGCGTGGCGCTGAACGACATGCTGTTTTACTCTCCATTATTGAGACCCCAAAAAAACAAGGCCTCAATATTTTGGAAACCATTCAGGCCGCGCTTAATCAGTCACTCCTCTTTGAGGGGGGGCGCTAGATAGTTACAATTATGTCTACTTCTCCTTGATCAACAGGCCACTCCTCGCGCGAAAGAATATGCTGCCAGGGCACTTGCTATGCTCAACTGCTCTCAAGTCGGTTTAATATGATCCGTAGTAAGTGATCCACGAATCCCATACTACCAGGTCAAAAAAGACGCGAACGAATGAATGGGATGACGATCAAGCGCCCATGGGGATATAATAGTGGCGAAAAAGGGGTCAACACCTCAGCAAGGCCATAAGCTTCAGCACTTGCCACACCAAGGGGGCATCCAAACGCCGTATGCTGCCTTGAAACACCGACAACGCCTCGGGAAACTGTTTCTCTCTCACATAGAGATTCCCAAGGCTCAATGCCAGGGTGGGATCCAAAGGGAAACGGCTTACCGCTTCCAAAATCATGGCTAGCGCCGCCACAGAGTCACCCTTCTCTACGAGAATTTCGGCATATTGGGCGTAGCTGGGTATGGCCAAATCCGGATAGTCCGAGAGGGCTTTTTGGAGCCAAAAAACCTTGTCCGTCGTCGTCATCGCATACGCCGCCCTATGGGCCATGAGCGCATAATCCCCATACGCGGGTATGGCTGTATCCATGTGCTTCTCAGGATATTGCGCCATGTCCTGAAGTCTCGTCTGCAGGCTATGCGCCTGTATATGCAAGGCATCCTCAGCCCACCAGGTCTCCGGCAAAGGTTGCTTGCTCAAGAGACATAAGGCCGATTCGCCTTCGGGCGCTTCGCTGATCTGAAAAAAAAGCCCCGCCGATTTGGCCAGCCATGCAATCAAGGGGAAGCAGAGCGGATAGGCCTGAATCGTCCCAAAAGACGTACAAAGATCCTCCGTCATGGCGGCACCCGCTGTCGCCTGGTACCCAAAATCGTGCAGAGCTATCATGCCATGCGGCGACAAAGTTGCCATCAATTCCGGTAGCCGTGTACGTAGCATAAGGGGGTAGTTAAGGCGCATATTAGGACATCCCATGTCTTTCCAAAAAGACGTCAAAAAGGCCCTGTCCGCGGAAGACAAACAGCGACTCTCTTGCACAGGAATACGATGCCACGTTTCATGGCATGCGCGGCTCAGCCTAGGGGCGAGCCATGGGATGTCTGTTTCAGCATAGGCGTCCCACTGCGCCCATAGCGTTTGAGCGGGCAGCGTCATGACAGGCGGATCGCCTTCCGTCATCACCGCCACAGGCATGTCTGAGATCTGGGTTGTGATCACCCATTCATAGAGACGTCCATTGTCCCACTCCAGGTGACAAGTCGGCGTGGAGTCCACGATATAGGACATCACGATGAGGTCTACCCTTGCGGGGGATACAAAAGGCAGCGCCAACGTCTGTATGCCCAGTGTGGCCTGCGGGTATTGAGAAAACGTCTGAGCGGATTTCCAATGGTCTACCAAAACAGAACTGGCATCCGAAACATGCCATTGTGAAATGTCAGATCCCGCTATTTCCAAACACTGTTTGGAAAGATAGCCCAAGCCCGCGCCTATCTCCAAACCTTTGACATGGCTATGGGTATAAACACTCCGATAGGCTGCCCATATCCGCCTGGCCAACGTTGGCCCCACCCCATAAGAAAAAGGCACCCCGTGGCTAAAAAAAGCCGTAGGCCCTTGTTTCCATGTCACGCTAGACAAATACCCGGTCAGGGTTTGGGGACGCGAAGCGCGTTCCAGCGAAACATCTTTCATGGCAATAATTCTGGCGACATCTCTACCCGATATCCCGGCCCGGCTACGGTAGCAACAGGCGCATACCACCAGGCGGGCAATCCCTCAGATAATTGGGTCAAAAGGGTCGCCTGTTCTGCCAGCGTTTCCACAGGAATAAACACTGTCGCCCCAGAACCCGACAAAAAGAAGCGGTATCCCAAAGGCCTCAACATCTGATCCAAATCCTGATAGACGGGATAAGCCTGAAAAACGACAGCTGCCAGATCGTTGTTTCCCAACGGCAAACCCTCTCGCCAGGTCGTAGAAAGATCCTGCGTCGCCCCCCCAAGCCCCACTGCGTCAAACGCACGAAACACAGCCTGTGTTGCAACCTGAATCCCAGGATTGGCGAGAACAAAATACCCCCTATACGGCGGCCGCCAATCCGACAAACGCTCTCCGACCCCCTGAACCAAGGCCGTTCCACCCACAAAGAAAAAAGGAACATCGCTGCCATACCGCATCCCATGGCGAATCAAAACCTCCGGCGACCATCCCCAGCCACAGATCTGATTGAGATAGGCCAAAAAACCAGCAGCATTGCCACTGCCGCCCCCCAGACCACCCCCAATCGGAATATTTTTGATCAGACGAATCTCTAGCCCAAAGGGAATATCCGCCTGAAAGTCGGTGTAAATTTTGGCCAATAAATTCTCTGCAGGATTCTGCAAATCGGGATGGTCTGTTTCCAATACCAACCCGGGAGTTTGCGTATGGGTAATCAGGAGCTGATCCGACAGCGATACGGTCTGAAAAATAGAGGCTATCGGATGTAATCCGCCAGGAATTTCTGGTTGAAAAACGTTGAGCACCAAATTAAGCTTGGCAAAGGTCGTAATTGTGGCTTTAGACATAAAAAAAATCTGGCTCACGCCAGATTTTTTTTATGTACAAAGTCAGTGGGGGAGTCCCCCACTGAACACCGAAGGAAACCCTATTTGATGTGTTCAACCTTACGGGAAACTTTAATTTTCTTTTTCAACTCAGCCAAAACCTCTGCTGTCTTGGTGCGTTTCTTTTCATTGATCAGCAATTGGCGAATCTGCTCAGACACTTGGTCAAAGGCGAGTCTGGGACGAACATTGATATCTTCCAATTGAATCACATGAAAACCGAATTGGGTTTGCACAACACCTGAGATTTGACCTTTGCGCTCAACAGCGAATGCCGCAGCTTCGAATTCAGGAACCAATTGGCCCTTCTGAACCCAACCCAAGTCACCCCCGGCTTGTGCAGTCGCATCTTTGGATTTTGCACGGGCAAGCTCTGCAAAATTTGCACCATCACGTAACTGAGAGATCACCGTTTGGGCAGAGGCTCTGTCTGCAACCAAGATGTGACGCAGCTTGCGCTGTTCGGTCTCAGAGAACTGACCCGCATTGTTATTAAAGTAAGCACGAATTTCTTCTGGAGTTACCGCTAATCCCGTGTCAATTTTATCGCGAACGATAAACGTCATGAGCAATTGCTTCTCGGCGTTTTCCATCTGCTCACGAAAGGCCTTGTCTTTTTTGTAACCCGCTTTTTTGGCAGCTTCTAGAAAAACGCGCTCATCTATCATCTGATCCAAAATACGGGCCTTATTTTCTGTATTTTTCAAGGCTTCGCTGTACTGTGGCGGAAACGTTGCTAGTCGTGCCTGCAATTCAGTGTTCGTAATTTTGCTACCACCCACCGTTGCGACCAAATCTTTTTTTGAACCAAAACCTAAAAAACCAAAAGCGAGTGTGCTGAAGCATAAAAGTGCAACAGCCGTCATTCGTCTAGACATAAACAGAAGCCTCCTTGAATTGGGCACAAAATATTTAGAAAACAAAATTTACAAAAACAATGACGATTCTAGTACGAGATCCTAGCAATGACAAGGGCCCTAAGACCCCAATTGCAGAAATGCGACCCGAGGCTGTTCAAAAAACGGAGGACGCGATTTCAAAGAAGACGTTGTCTCACAACAAAGTAAAAAAACAGGCAGGGTCTGGCAGGGTCTGATTGTTATGCAAAAAACGATTAAAACCGGATAAATCCAGCGCATTTATTCGCTACAAGGCCTAGAATTCAGTGTATTTTACGCCAAATATACCCATCCCAAAATGAAACCCGGATCTCAAATCGTGGCGGGAGCCCATGTTTCAATAGGATACCGCGGCTGTGGCTGAGGAAGGATCCGGCTTTGCGGCGTTCGAGCGAAGTACGTTTCCCGCCGTTTCACAGCGATGTGGCGCACAGCCATGATGGACCATTCAAGATCTGGGATTCGCCACCCTTTTCTATCGAAGAGCAGCCCTTTACCCTTTCATGCAAACCCGGTACATTTTCTATCATGATGTCTGCCACCCCTGTATCCCCATGGCGAAAAAAAACCTACACGGCGTTGGTGTTGGTCGCCTCTGTCATGGCGATCTTTGTATTGGTTGTGACAAATACCACCATGCCCCTGAATGCTGACATCCATGCCATGTCGCGTCAGATTCGTGAACTTAAGGATGAAAACCGGCTTTTGGAGATGCAAATTTTCGAAGAAACATGCTTGGAGTTGGTGGACAAGAATGCGATGGCACAAGGCATGTTGCAACCCCAAGAAATTATTTTTTTTCATGTACATAAAGGCTACGATGCCTTCTGAGTCGCAGGAAAAGACGCCATCCCCTTCAAAAAACAGACGTATTCATCAAAACCCTGTCCGTCAGCGTCTGTTGCTGCTGGGAATTTATGCCTTTATGGGTGTTTTGGTTATTCGTCTTTTGTATTTACAGGTGATTCGACATGGCTTTTTTATGGAAAAATCAAAACAGCAGATCACCCGTATCTTCACGCTCAGTCCTACTCGGGGTGAGATTTTCGATACGCGTGGCGAGATTTTGGCCTTCAGCCGTCCGGCCTTTTCTATTTATGCCGTCCCGGTAGAGATTCCTGATAAGTTGCTATTTGCCCAAACCATCGCCCCCCTGTTGGCGATGTCTGTGGATCAGGTCTATCGGCAAATAGACAACAAACAATTCTTTGTATGGATCAAACGCAAAGTACCCACCCACGTCTACAAAACGATTCAAGAGACAAAGTTGCCGGGTGTGAATGCTATTCGGGAAGATGAACGGGTCTATCCTCACGGAGAATTGGCGGCTGACGTGCTGGGCTTTGTTGGGATTGATAACCAAGGACTTGGGGGATTGGAATATTTGTATGACATGGTCCTCAAAGGGACGCCTGGACGACTCATGGTAGAGGGCGACCCTCGGGGCGCCCGCTTGTTGTCGGGGCAGAAGAAAGCCTCAGAGGCTTTTGATGGGGGGCATTTGCATACCACGATTGAATTGCCGCTTCAGTTTTTTGCACAAAAATATTTGCAAGAAGGAGCCTCTTCTTTTCAGGCCGAATCCGCACAGGTGATTGTGATGAATATCAAGACGGGTGATATTTTGGCTTTGGCGGACTATCCTGGGTTTGATTCCAATCATTGGCGAGATGCCTCTGTGCGAGACCGCCGTAACAGTGCGGTGAATGATGTGTATGAGCCAGGTTCTGTTTTCAAAGTGGTGACGGTTGCGGCGGCCTTGGACCTGGAACTTGTGACCACGCAGAGTGTGATTTTTGTACCTGAAAACTTTGTCATTGGGGGGCGCAATGTGAGGGAAGCCCATGGGCGTGCAGCGGGTGAAACAGACCGGCGTACGGTCAGTGAGATTTTGGAAAAATCGCTAAATGTGGGGACGTCTATGCTGGCAAAGCAGGTAGGGAAAACCGAGTTTTTTCACTATATAGAGGCTTTTCGTTTTGGCGAAAAGACAGGGGTTGAATTGCCCGGTGAATCGTCAGGGTTGTTGCGGCATGTGTCGACGTGGACGGAGCCCGATATTGCCATGATTTCGTTTGGACAAGGCATTGCGGTGACCCCCTTGCAAATGGCGGTCGCGGTGGCGGCAATTGCAAATGATGGGGTCATGGTGAAGCCCCGGATGGTCAAAAAAATTACCTACAAACATGCGTCGAGTATCAAGGGTATCCCCGTTGAAACTCGGGGACGTGTGATAAGCTCGCATACCGCATCGGAACTATTGGGCGTCATGGAGATGACGGTAGACCGTGGTACGGCCAAGAGCGCAAAGGTGCCGGGCTATCGCATTGGCGGCAAAACGGGAACGGCACAAAAACCCCGTGTGGATGGTCGTGGCTACGATCCTGGGAAATATATTGCGTCGTTTGTAGGCGTGTTTCCTATTGAAGACCCTACTTATTTGGTACTTGTTTTGGTGGATACCCCCAAAGGATCTATATGGGGATCCACGGTTGCGATTCCTGTGTTTAGGCAGATTGCGACAAAGGTATTGGATTATTATGATGTGATGCCAACGGTGTCTCTGTGAGAAGCGTGGGGCAGCCATTGAAGAGAGGTGAATGATGCTAAATATTAGGGTTGGAATTGGGTATGATGCCCATCAGCTGGTTGCCGGTCGTCCGCTTATTTTAGGTGGCATAGAGATCCCTCACGACAAAGGACTTCTGGGCCATAGTGATGCAGATGTGGTGACCCATGTACTGATAGATGCCATTCTCGGGGCCGCCAATATGGGGTCTATTGGAACCTGGTTTCCGAATACAGATCCCAAGTATGCGGGGGTGAGTAGCGTAGCGTTGCTGGCCATCGTGGTAGCCGATGCGCATCAACGGGGATTTGGTGTGGGCAATATCGATATCACAGTGGTCGCGCAAGCGCCGAAAATCATGCCCTATGTACCGCAAATGACGGCGGTTTTGGCGCAGCGTATGCAGATAGATCCTGGCCATGTTTCGATCAAGGCCACGACGACAGAAGGGCTGGGGTTTGAAGGCGAGCAACGCGGCATATCGGCCCATTGTGTGGTGTTGTTGTATGGCGCTTAAAGGGGATTCACTAGGGTAGGAAAAGGGCCCCATAAACCCCCGCCAAAAAATACAAAGACCCCGTGATTACCCAATCCCCACCCTCGGGAATCTCCGATAATATCGCCTCAAAGGCAACTTTGGTTTCTGGCATAGCAACGTCTTTGCAGGTCACCAAAAATCCCAAGGCCTGCACATCCGCAAACGCATGAGACGTACCCGGCGCAAAGTCCGTGTACCACAACGCTGAAGCCCAACCCTCCCAAGACGTAAGCATGTCTGACAAGGGACGGTTTTTCAAAACACCCATCCACACAGTAGGCGACTCAACGCCATGTGCCCGCAAGCTATCTTGCAACCCACGCAACCCGTGCACGTTATGCGCGCCATCGATGATCACGCGGCGACCGGCAATATGCAGGACCGTAAAGCGTCCCCAGACCATGGCTGGCGCCAAAGCGGATTTCCTTACCGTCGGAGAAACGGGATCCAAAGGGCAAAGCCCTTTGAACTTCACTTTACTTTCTCGGCTTTGCCGAGAAAGTATGTTTTTTTGGGGGCTAACGCCCCCAAACCCCGCTATTACAGCATAGGCCAAGGCCGCATTTTGGCGTTGATAATCACCTTGCATCACAAAGCTTTTGGGAAGTGTGTCCCATGGCGATATGACCTGCAAAAAAGCGTTGTTTTTTGCAGCAGTGGCCGACAATACATCCTGCGCCGCTGGGTCTTGGATCGCGGTGAACACAGGAACATTCGGTTTGATAATACCTGCTTTTTCAGCGGCGATTTTTTCCAATGTATCGCCGAGAATATCTTGGTGGTCAAGGCCTATCGGGGTGATCACAGTGGCGATGGGCGTCACCACATTGGTGGCGTCGAGGCGACCCCCGAGGCCTGTTTCGATGATAATAATATCAAAGTCTTGCTTTCTCTCGACTTCGTTGAAAGATGTTATTTTTTCAAAGGTCTGTCGCCCTTTGGATCCCACTGCAAAATACAAAAACGCCATGAGGGTGAGAACCTCAAACTCCGTAATCCGATCGCCCATACCTAAGGAAAACCCCGCCATAACGCGCTCCGCCAGCTCAGAAAAAACAGATTCCGAAATCGGCCCATCATTGTCCGAAATACGCTCGCAATACGATTGCATATGTGGCGATGTATACGTCCCGACGCGCAATCCCATGGCGCGAAACCCCGTCGCCAGGTAGGCCACGGTTGATCCCTTGCCATTGGTGCCCGCCACGTGGATGACCGGTGGCAAGCGCCGTTCGGGATTATCTGAACACGCACATGCCGCCAGAAAATCCGCCAAGTCATATCGGATTCCCCGGCGGTGTTTAAACGTCGCCAGACGGACCAACACAGATTCAAACGTGCTTCGCACGTTTGAATCTGTGTTGGTTTTGTTTGGGGGCGCGAGCCCCCAAACTCCCCGCTTCCGCGTCAGGCAAAAGACGCCCTCTGAGCGGAAAACGCCGTCAGCTCATCTTCCCATTGGGTCAATTGCACTTTGTTTTTATCCACAACAGCCGCCGGGGCTTTGGCCAAAAACCCAGGATCCGACAACCGTGTTTTGAGTGTCACAATCGCCGCGTCGAGACGCTCAATTTCTTTGGTCAGACGTTTGACCTCGGCCGCTTTGTCGATGACATCGCCGATATGCAGATAGAGACTCAATGACCCTACCGCCGCCGCAGACGCCTCAGGAGGAATTGCATCCTCTGCATGTAATACCGACAACACCGATACCTTCGCCAAACGGGTCAAAATATCGGTAGCCAATTCCAAATCCGCCACCAACTCCACAGGACCCTGAATGCTCACCGGCACGGCAACGCCAGGCGCAATATTTGCCTGCTGGCGCAAATAGCGAATCTCACGAATCACATCCGTCACTACGGCAAACCGGGCAGCTACCCCAGCGTCAAAGGCTGGCAATTCGGCAAACGTTGGCCACGCGCTCAGCATAATCGTCTCGGTAGGCATCCCCGTTACACGACCTGAGTCACGAAACAGCTGCCATATTTCATCTGTAATAAAAGGCATGTAGGGATGCAGTAGCTGGGCCGATTTCAAGACCGCCATCACCAACATCGGCAAAGAACCACGCTTGTCTTGCTTGCTGACTTCGAGATACCAGTCACAGGTCACGTTCCAAAAGAAATCCCACAATGATTCTGTGGCCAAAGCAAAATTGTACTGTTCGAAACAATGCTCAACCGTTTTGAGGGTTTCAGAAAAACGGCTCAAAATCCAATGGTCCGCTGCCGCCACAGGCTCCGGCCACGCAAAATCCACCGTCATCTCGAGTTGATCAAGGGTCATAAGTACAAAACGTGACGCATTCCAGAGCTTGTTGGCAAAATTGCGAGACGTCTCCACTTTTTCTTCAGAAAAACGAATATCCTGCCCCCCCAATGTCGCCAAAGACGCGAGAGAAAACCGCAACGCATCCGCCCCGTAGCAGTCTATCATCTCCAGCGGGTCTACCACGTTCCCTGTGGATTTACTCATCTTTTTGCCTTGGCTATCCCGCACCAAGCCATGAATATACACCGTCGCAAAAGGGGCTTTTTCCGTCAACGCCAGACCCATCGTCACCATGCGCGATACCCAAAAGGTCAAAATATCATAGCCCGTGACCAACATCGTCGTGGGATAGAAAGCCGCCATATCCGCTGTTTTTTCTGGCCATCCCATGGTAGAAAAAGGCCATAGCGCCGAAGAAAACCAAGTATCCAGAACATCTGGATCTTGGGTATACACACGGCCATCTTGCGGCATATCTTGGCTCACCACGTAATCTTCGGGGGCATCTTCGGGATACCACACGGGAATACGATGGCCCCACCAGATCTGACGAGAGACACACCATTCTCGGATATTTTCCATCCAGTCAAAATAGAGTTTTTCATAACGGGATGGTACAAATTCGATGGTCTTATCCGCCACGACCTTGATCGCGTCTTCGGCCAAGGCCGACATTTTCACGAACCACTGCTTGGACAAATAGGGTTCAATAACCGTTTTACACCGGTAACAATGGCCACGCGATAAGGTATGGGGTTGTGTCGATACCAAGTTTCCTGACACGTCCAGCGCAGACACCAAGGCTTTGCGACAGGCCATACGGTCCATCCCACGGAAGGCTTCGGGAACCTCGTCATTCATGACGCCATGAATGTCCATGACCAAAAGAGGGCTCAGCCCATGCCGTTGGCCGATTTCAAAGTCATTGGGGTCATGGGCGGGTGTGACTTTCACAGCACCCGTCCCAAACGTCGGATCTACGGCGCTATCACCCACAATCGGAATACGGCGTCCCGTCAGCGGCAATTCGAGGAACTGCCCGATCAGATGGGCGTAACGTTCGTCGTCGGGGTGCACAGCCACAGACTGGTCCCCGAACATGGTTTCGGGACGGGTAGTCGCCACCGTAACGTAGTCCCCACCCCCTGCCCCCTCCCCATGGAGGGGGCAGGGTTGATTATTGGGGATGCCTTGCAGCTGTGCTGCGGCATCCCCAAACCCCGGAGATGCATCTACGACACGATAGCGAATATGCCACATCGAACCCTGAGCTTCTTCGTGTTCAACTTCGATATCGGAGAGTGCCGTCGTGCAGCGGGGACACCAGTTGATGATATAGGCGCCACGGTAGAGAAGACCACGTGCATGAAGCGACTCAAATGTTTTATAAACAGCTTCGCCACACCCAGCGTCCATCGTAAAACGCTCACGGGACCAATCAATGGAAATCCCCAAACGCCGCATTTGATGGGTAATGCGGTTACCGTATTCTTCTTTCCATTCCCAGACGCAGTCAATAAAAGCCTCACGGCCCAAGGCATGACGAGTTTGGCCGGCTTTGGCCAGTTCACGTTCCACCACATTCTGGGTCGCGATTCCTGCGTGGTCTGTCCCTGGGAGCCAGAGAACGTTGTCGCCTTTCATGCGACGGGTACGCACCAGCACATCGATGAGGGTTTGCTCCAAGGCGTGGCCCAGATGCAGGGCCCCTGTCACATTTGGCGGCGGGATCACGATAGAGAAAGCCGGGCCCTCTCCTTTGGGTTGAAAATAGCCCTTTGATTCCCAGTCATGGTACTGACGCGCTTCTATATCATGAGGGGCGTAGGTTTTCTGCATCTCGGCCATGACGGCTATCCTTTGTGCCAGGCTTTGGCGTCTTCTATAAACGTCGCAATGCCCTGGTCCGTAAGGGGATGTTTAAACAATTGCAACAACGTTGTGGCAGGAACCGTGGCCACATCGGCACCAATCAACGCGGCATCCAACATATGAATCGGATGACGCACACTGGCCACCAAAATTTTGGTCTCTAACGAATAATTATCAAAAATCGTCCGAATCTGCTGAATCAGGTCAATACCCGGCTCTGCAATATCATCCAAACGACCCACAAAAGGGCTGACATACGTCGCGCCAGCCTTTGCTGCCACCAAGGCCTGCATGGGGGTGAATATCAACGTCACGTTGGTACGAATGCCACGTGCAGAAAGCGCACGTACAGCTTTCATCCCTTCAGGAGACATGACCACTTTGATCACTATATTTTTGCCCCAAGTGATATATTCATCTGCTTCTTTGAGCATGCCTTCCGCCGTTTCGCTCAAGGTTTCGACGGAGATAGGCCCATCGGTAATCGTCCCTATTTCTTGGATGGTGGCTTTGTGGTCTTTGCCCGCTTTTTTGATCAGCGATGGGTTGGTGGTAACGCCGTCTACCAAACCCATCTCATGGGCACGGCGAATAGCATCGGTGTCAGCGGTATCGATAAAAAATTGCATGAAAAGCCTCCGAGGTATGTTGATCCAAATTAATTAGGAATCAAAGGTACCAAAAAGCGGGGAGACTGATAAGGTCCAATCCCCGTCACACCACAATCCGAAACATCGTCCCATGTGCCACATCGGGATCCGAATGCACCGTGATCTCGCCGCCCATCTGGTTGGTGAGCTTCCACACCAGCCCCAACCCTATCCCCCGTTGGCGTTCCGCTATCCCCTTCGTCGATTCGCCGCCTTTGAACAGCCCCGCTTGTCGTGACTTCGGAATACCCACTCCCGTATCAGAGATCTCCACCACGACACCCTGCCGCCCGGATTGTGGACTCGGGTCCGCCATCACGCGTACGGTCAATACCGCGGACACACCGTCATCCATCGCCTCCATCGCGTTCACGATAAGGTTGGAAAACACCATCAAAAAAGCCTTCGAGTCCCCCATGACAGACGGGACATCGGCGATCTCTTTGGTGAGTTGGATATTGCGTTTTTTGATAGACCCTTCCGCCAAGATGAGTACCCTATTCATCACCTCAGCAATCCGCATCTCTTTGTATTCCCCCACACTCGCGCCGCCGGATTCTAGCATAGCATTGACCAATGCCATGAGCTCTGAGCTTGCCCCCTAACGGTGGACCAAAGTTCTAAAAAAAAGAGAACTAAAATTCGTCGTCGTCGTGGCTGTGGAACTGTGGGAAACTTGCTCTGAAGTTTTCCATATTTCCATAGCCTGTTCTATCTAATGATCAGCTCCTTTGCAA
>CANNCG010000026.1 GCA_947502965.1 bacterium
AAATTAGGAATCTAGCCTTTCGTTCTCGGCCCGGTCGCGCCTACCCTAGGCGCATAAAACGTAGGCCCCATAGAAAGTTTTCTTATCATTAAACTAGTGCCATTACTTGTCAAGGGGTCTCGATATTCCTGTTTTTTAGAAAAAAAAAAAAAGGGGGGCTAGATAGTTACCCAAAATTAAACCTGAAGCGGATGCCTTTCCAAAATAGAGATGTCGCTCCGTGCGCGGTCGCAGAGCCTCTCTTGCGAGGAGGCTCCCCGGCCTAGATGTGGCACAGCCAGATCCATGCTCAGCCGCAGGCGCCGTATCACCTATGAGGAATAGGCTCCTGCCACAATGTGAAATCCAGTTTCCAAATTGTTCTGGTCATATCACGGTTGTCGTCGTTTCCTGGCCGGTGGGACAGTGGGCAAAGCCCCCGAAAAGACACTCTTTCGCCCAGCAAAGCTGAGCGAAACGAAGGGGCATCAACGGGCTAACGCCCTTTGGATTCCCTTTGCCTCCTCCCCCATGTCGTAGGCGTGCACCCGCAGGGGTTCCCTTCATTGGCTTGCATCCAGGCCTCCTCCCCCATGGCGTAGGCGTGCACCCACTGTTTTGAATCACAGATTGCCGTCTGAGCCGCTCCAATGGTACAGTGGCAGCCGCTTTTCCAGCTGGGACCGTGGCCTGGCTAAATTTAAATGCGACAGTAAGGAGTTAATCATATGTCTTCCATCGGTGATAAAGGCAAGAAAGAAATTATAGAAATCCATCAGATTCATGGGACGGATACAGGGTCTAGTGAGGTGCAGGTTGCGCTTTTGACAGAACGTATCAATCACTTGGTAGAACATTTGAAAAAACATGCCAAGGACCATCATACCCGTCGGGGCTTGCTTCTCATGGTAGGGCGCCGCAAGCGTCTTTTGGCCTACCTCCGACGCAAAGATGTGGACAAATTCAGAGTGCTGGCGGACACCTTGAAAATCAAGGTTCGGGACTAACGCTATACACGTTCCAAATTTATACCTGTTCCAAAATAATAGGGTGGCATTGCCACCCTATTATTTTATTTTTTTAAAGATACAATTGAAAGGATTTAAACGTAATGGGGTTGTTTAATGAAAAAAAAGTCACTGCGATCATTGCCGGTCGTGAGGTGATGTTGTCTTCTGGTCGTTTGGCCCGTCAGGCCAACGGGTCTGTTGAATTACGTTGTGGGAATGCGGTGCTTTTGGCCACGGCCGTTATGTCGAAATCTCCTCGAGAAGGCATCGATTTCTTTCCATTGATGATTGATTTCAATGAAAAGATGTATGCCAATGGAAAGATTCCTGGCGGATTTTTTAAACGTGAGAACCGTCCAAGCACTTGGGCCACCTTGACGGCACGATTGATAGATCGTCCTATTCGGCCTTGTTTTCCGAGTGGTTTTCATCATGACGTTCAGGTTGTGATCACCACCTTGTCCTATGATCCTATGGTGTCTTTGGAGGGTTTGGCGATTGTCGCTGCCTCTGCGGCGTTGGCGGTGTCGGATATTCCCTTTCATGGCCCTGTGGGAGCGGTGAGCGTGGGCTGTATTGGCGGCCAGTTGGTTGTCAATCCCACCGAAGAAGCGATGTTGGAGAGTACCCTCAATATCGTGGTGGCTGGGACGCGAGATGCTATTTTGATGGTGGAGGCTGCTGCTTTAGAAGTGTCAGAGTCCCTTATTTCCGAGGCCATTTCATTGGCCCACGAGGCTATTAAAGAAACCGTTGCCTTGCAGCTCGAATTGGCGGCTGCTGTAGCGAAACCAAAGGCGGACATGGTGTTTGCGCAAGCGGATGCGGCCTTGGTCTCTCGGGTATCAGACTATCTCTCAGATACGATTGAGACCAAAATGCGTACGGGTAACAAACAAGAAATTGATGCTTTTTTGAGCCAACTTGAAAAGGATGCGTTGCGTGCGTTGGCCGGCGACGATGCCGAATTGGCCAAAGCGGTTAAGCCTGTGTTTGCCAAGTTAAAAAAAGACAAAATTCGCAAAACCATTATCAAACAACGGTTGAGACCCGATGGCCGTGCCTTGGACGAGATTCGTCCTATTGAAGGGTCCGTTGGCTTGTTGCCTTCGGCGCATGGGTCCGCGTTGTTTACACGTGGGGAGACCCAAAGTTTGTCTGTCGTGACCTTGGGTACGTCTGTAGATGAGCAAATAGAAGATGGCCTGTCGGAGTCTTCGCGTAAGGCCTATTATTTTCATTACAATTTCCCTTCTTTTTCTGTTGGCGAAGTGGGCCAATTTCGTACGGGGCGTCGTGAGTTGGGGCATGGTGCCTTGGCGGAGCGGTCTATTCGTGCGATTTTGCCATCTCCAGAGGTGTTTCCTTACACGATTCGTCTGGTCTCTGAAATTTTAGAATCCAACGGGTCGTCGTCTATGGCCTCTGTGTGTGCGGGGACCATGTCTTTGATGGATTGTGGCGTTCCCATTACTGCGCCAGCGTCCGGGATTGCCATGGGTCTTTTGATTGACGGGAGTGACTATGCCATTTTGTCTGACATTCAGGGCTTGGAAGACCATTATGGGGATATGGATTTCAAGGTAGCTGGTACAGAAAAAGGCATTACAGCCTTGCAGTTGGATATCAAAGTGTCTGGCCTGTCTACTGCAATTTTGACGGAAGCGTTGGCGCAGGCAAAAGTAGGACGTTTGCATATTTTGAACTGTATTTTGGCGGTGATTGCGGCCCCACGTGGGGTGGTGTCTCCCAATGCACCTAAAATTGAACACATTATGATTGATCCTGAAAAAGTAGGTTTGATTATCGGTCCTGGTGGGAAGATGATTCGGAAGATAGAAGAAGAATCCGGGGCCTCCGTGACGGTTTCTGATGACACCGCAGGGCAGGTCTGTATTTCAGCGGTCAATCAAGATTCCTTGGACATCGCAAAACGTATGATTTTGGGATTGGCCAAGAATGTGGAGCCTGGTGAACAGTATGAGGGTCGTGTGACCAAGATTATGGCCTTTGGCGCGTTCATAGAGGTGCTGCCAGGAAAAGAAGGACTGATGCATATTTCGACTATGACAAATAGCCGCCTGGCTAGTGTGGACGAGGTATTGCGTGTGGGTCAGATTCTGTCTGTACGTGTTCGCGAAATTGATGGGCAGAACAGAATTAACTTGGTCCCTGTCACCTTGTTGGACGCGTAAATTTGTTCGAGTAGGAGGGGTCTCATGGTGAAGTCAATCAGCATATGGGTGGGGATGCTTCTGGTCGCGGGGGTGCTGCTTCTTTCGGGAGGCGCCCACGCTACCGAAGATGCCTATGTGTCGCTGCAAGCGTCTTTGGAAAATTTTGCGCAAAGTCACAATGGGGTGATTTCTGTCTCCTTTACAGATTTGAACACAAACAAGCATATCGGTATTCAGGATGACATTAAATTTAATCCTGCCAGTGTGATTAAAGTACCTGTCATGGTAGAGGTGTTTCGTCAGGTTTTAGATGGCCGGATTTCCCTGCAGGACAAGCTGCTGATGCGGCGTACGGATGTGATCGGGGGATCCGGGTTTTTGTACACACAAAAAGTGGGGAGAACCTATACGATTCTCTATCTGACCGAAATCATGATTACCCACAGTGACAATACCGCGACAAAAATGTTGATTGATCACTTGGGAGCGAGAAATATCAACAAAACGATGCGTGAGTTGGGCCTCAAAGATACGGTGATCGGGTCCAGCAATTTGTTGCGTGCAGAGGGTCTGAATTACTCCTCTCCCCGGGATATGAATATGCTCCTGACTCAGATTTACCATGGTAATATTTTGAGCCGTGATCGCTGTCAGGAGATGATGTCTATTATGACGCGGCAGCACCACAAATGGGGCATCCCAAAGTATTTGCCAGGGAGTCTTCGGATTGCAAACAAAACGGGTACCCTGAATTATGTCAAAAATGATTCCGGGATCGTCTTTTTTGAAGGACGCCCCTATGTGTTGTCTGTTTTTACTACCAAAAAAGATCCGAATGCGTTTGGGCTAATGTGGGTTCCTCAAGTGTCACGCATCGTGTACGAATGGTGTGTCGCCTCTGCCCCAAATAATATTTAAGGAAACACCTTTTGCTCAGCACTCCTGAGCTATAAGTACCGATTTTCTCTTATTCAAGAAATGCATGTGTACTGTGAGCTAAATTTTTTGCTATACCCGATCCAAAATGAAACCCAAATTTCAAATCGTGGCGCATTTTGCGGCAGCGCCTTTTGGGATGGGTATATACGCAAAATCGCTGTTTTTTGGCGACGTTGGGATCGGCTTGAATTTGGACTTTTATCTGAGGTTACATGGTGCTATTCTTTTTTTCAGCTATTAGTATAAACGTGGTTTATTGGGGTTCTCCCCGAATAAATCTATTACAAGTGTTGCGCTTACCACTTGAGCTTACATGTAATGATTCTAGTAAAAATCATTACATTTGTGCTCAAGAATTAAAAAAGAAGTAGCTGAAAAAATGACCAACTATCTGATTATTGCAAAAATTATCGTAGCAACTTCAGTTGCTTATGTTTGGATTTTCCGATACGACGTAATCGTCAAAGAATTCAAAGAGTTTGGTTTGAGTGAGTTGGCCCGAGCCTTTGTGGGCGCTTCTAAAATCGCGCTAGCCACCTTATTGGTAGCGGGAATTTGGTATCCTTCATTCATTCCGATTTCTTCCACTCTAATGGGATTGTTTATGGTCGCTGCGCAATATTACCATTTCAAAATAAAAAACGCCTTCATTAAACATTTTCCGTCTTTGATTTTATTTATTTTATGTGCCCTCATTGCATTAGGATCAATAGGGATAATCTAAACATTAATTATTTATTACTTTCTTGTGTTTTAGTTTCAAGCCTATCCTTTATTGGATATGCCATTTCTTACTTTACTTCATCCCATATGAAAAATGAATTTGAGAGATTTAAGTTAGAGAAATTTGGTATATTTGTTATTCTTTTCGAGATACTTGGCGCCTTCGGATTGTTTGTAGGGTTAATCTTTACACCCATATTGTTAGTATCATCTGGCGGACTTGCCGTACTAATGTTACTCGGTTTAATAACACGAATTAAATTAAAAGATAGTTTATTTGCTTCCTCACCAGCAATGGCTTATATGGTTTTAAATGCGTACATATTATACTTAGGATGTAATCAATAAAGGTCTCAGACTATGGGAAACGTTAGTGCCACTGCATAACCCCCATTCAGCAGTTGCGTATTGCTGTGAGATTTTTGGGGAATTTTCGCTGATCTTTCCCTTATTGCCATCGCTGGTTCTATCTGAGGGTACCCTTTTCTTTTGGTGGGTCCCCCCCCCTGTAGAGCCTCTCTAGGCCTCGCCCTGTGTTAGAGAATCTTGTTTTGAGTTAGACTACTCCGTATCTTGGCTACTTTTCTTTCTGATTATGACTATGATTTACCAGAGGCGCTCATTGCCCAGGTCCCTGTGGCGAACCGTGGACACAGCCGTTTGTTGCAGGTGCATATTCCCACTGAGGCGCTGGTGCATGGGGTTTTCTCTGATATCTTATCCGTGCTTCACGCCGGGGATGTGCTGGTATTAAACGATACCAAGGTGCTTCGCGCACGGTTGCGGGTGCATCGCGAGACGGGTGGGGCGATAGAGGTGTTGCTGCTCGCAGATCTCGGGGATCATGTTTGGGAGGCCTTTATCAAGCCTGCGAAAAAAGTAAAAGAAGGCGATCTTTTGGCGTTGCCAGACGGTCTCGGACATGTGCGCATTGTCCAAAAAAACGTGGAAACCACGGGGAAAGCACCCAAGCATAGGGTGAGATTGGAGAGTCACCTGTCAGACTTGGCGTTGATTGACGTCTGTGGGGTTTTGCCGTTGCCGCCCTATATCCGGACAGATACTGTTTCTGAAAAAACATTTGAGTCTTCCTATCAGACGGTTGTGGCGGTAGCGCCAGGTGCTGTGGCGGCCCCGACGGCGGGCTTGCATTTTACGCAAGAATTGTTAGCGGCTTTACGATCAAAGGGTGTCATCGTGTGTACGGTGACCTTGCACGTGGGCTATGGCACCTTTCAGCCTATCGCGGTGGACTGCCTCGATGACCATGATATGCATGAAGAACGGTATTTGATTTCTGACGCTGTGGCGGAGGTCATCAATCATGCGATAAGAGAGTCCCGTCGCATCATTGCGGTTGGTACCACGGTGGTGCGAACCTTGGAGTCTGCCTGTGTCGGGGGCGTGATCCAGTCGGGAGCTGGGACGAGTACACTGTTCATCCGCCCGGGGTATTCTTTTTCTGTGGTGACAGGGCTGGTGACCAACTTCCACCTTCCCAAGTCTAGCCTTCTGGTCATGATTCGCACCTTTGGTGGAGAGGCCCTCATGAAACATGTCTATCAAGAAGCCATTGCACGGGACTATCGGTTTTTTAGCTTTGGAGACGCTATGATTATACTGCGCAAGGCCGGAAAATGAAGCCGTTGGTGGGCACAGACCCCTTAGGGGATAGAGCACCTATGTTTTTGGGGATCCAAAGGGCGAAGGCCTTTGGACACGTATTGTTTTTTCTTGGCGGAGCCAAGAAAAAAATTGCGTTAACGCTTTTGATGTTTGGCCTGTTAGGCACAGGCCTTGTTGCCCAAGAGAGCGTCTACGTCACCGTGGTGTCGCCCAATGCCATGATCTGGCCAACACCAGATGCGGCGGTATCGCCGAGCTATCAGGCCTATCAGGGTGAGGCCTACGAGATCGTGGCCACCCAAAATGGGTTTGTAAAGGTGGTTTGGATAGGCGGGGATATGGGCTGGATCAGTGAAAGTCACGTTGCTCCCTACGTCGGGATACTTCCGCCACCGTTGGCGACTTTGGGGATGGCGATTTCCTTGGCCGTATTGCCGCCTGCCATGCCTGACTCAGCGGGGAGTCCTTCGGGAAATAGCCAGTTTTCATCGGAACAAATACGGTCTTTTATCGCCGCTATTGAATCCATAGAAGCGTCAGGAAACGCGATCTCTTCAGCGGATATCCAGCGGCTTGAAAGCCCTATGATAGAAATACCCTCTGCGGAAATGTTGGCCTTACAATACCGCCAGCAACGCCAGGCACTTTACAGACATCGGGTGTCAGACCAGGAGTGGTTTCGTTTCCCCCCCAAGCCGGTGAGCCGATATCCTGATTTGGATATAGATGGCTTTGTGGAGATGAAGCTTAGTGGTCGGGATTATTCGCCCAAATTTTTTGAAATATCGCCCACCGATAACCGATGGCAGATTGTCCAAAACGATCCTGTATACAAAAAGTTGCCTCAAAATGTGTTGGTCGGCAGTCCCCGTTTTGACATGCGGCTAAAGCTGGGTTTGGATGGCAAGTTGTCTGAAGATGTGGATGTGCATTATGACATCGAACAAGAGCCGGATTTTCCCAGCAAATATGATATCTTTGTGCGGTATAAAAATACCGAAATGACGTTTTACCACTTTGATGCAGCCTTTCAAGATGGGGAGTTTATCAACCTCAAAAAAGCACTAAATGGGGCTCAGGTGGTGCATAAAGACCCCTTTTGGGAAGGTCGTTTGGCGATAGGGCAGCAACGGTCAGAACCCAAAAAATATGCGGCCTTTGGCGCGGGACGCAACACCGTACAGGTGGGGGTGAAGTCCCTGCTCATGGATTCGGTCAAGGTCTGGGTCAACAATATTTTGTTGCGTGAAGGCAAAGACTATAAAGTCAATTATTACGAAGGTGAAGTGAGTTTCACAACGATAAAATTGGCATCGGATTACATAGAGGTGTTGTACGAATTTACCAATCCCATTGAGGATTTTATTCCGCTATTGTCTCGGCGAAATTTTATGGGAGCCCAATATCTCTGGCGTGCGGAGGCTGAGAGTGTCCGGGTCAAAAAGTCCAAAAAAGTGTCCGAAAAATTTGCCATTCCCACAGCCAATTTGGTGGAAAACAACACCTTTGTTTTGGCATCCTTTCCTGTGGTGGTTGGCTCTGAAGCCATTCGGTTGAATGGCCACCCCTTGCGGCGCAATGCAGACTATTCCCTGCGGCAGCGTCGGGGCGTGTTGCAGCTAAATTTGCCGCTCAAAGATGGGGATCTCATCGAGGCCGAGTATGAGGCCTATGAAACGGTGACCCGTGAAGAAACCCTCATTGGACGGGACACGCAGGGCCCTTATGCGCTGATGTATCAGGATGTTCTGTCTGACAGTTTTGAATTGTCCTTGAATGGTCAGCCGCTGGCGGAAATCAAAGACTATATTTTGTATTATGAAACAGGACAGGTGTACTTTAACTACCCTATTTCTTATCCCAATGTTATTTCGGTGTCGTACAAGGCGGTGCTTTCCGAGCTCGTCCAAACGGCCACGGCGAATGCGGGGTCTCCGATCAACGTTGGGGTGACCTATTTGGATGAATATGCCAAAGGCCAATCCGAGGAGCTGCTCCAAAAGATCGCGTCAGAGAGCCATACGGTGAGCAACAATGCGGTGTATGTCAAGAAGTCTCCCCTTGTGGTAGAGGATACGTTTAGATTGCTCTTGGATGGCGTGCCTGCGGTGGCGTCGACAGATTATGTGATCGAGGACGCCTATAGAGGCCATATCCGTCTCATCAAGAAAAACGTAGGGTTTGCTTCTGTGAGCTATTCCTTTCGTAAAAGTTTTTCCACAACGTTTGTGTTTCAGGCCAAGGCCAATCGGAATGTGTATGAGAACAATACGACTGAATTTTCCTTGCGGGACACCCCTGTCAGATACAATGGGGTAACCCGTGTCAAGGTGTCGACAGGGCTTCTGGAAGAGGTGTTTGTTGAGGGTCAGGACTATGCCATAAACTATGGCGAAGATGGGAATGTCGGGTTTAAAATCATTTTTTATCGTCGGGGAGATGTGCTGGGTGCGGTGAGGGGGAACTATCCTGCTGAGGGCTCTCGTATCACTTTGATTTATGACAATACCCCCAAAACCATGCCGGACCAGGGCAGCGTTTCGCAGCGTCAGATTGGCTTGACGGGGGGGATTAATCTGAACAAAAACTGGCGTGTGGATGCAGAATTTTCTGCGGCGGGAAATAATTTTTCAAAGCCCAGATTGCCCAGTTCGATTAGCTTGAAAGGCAATGGGCAGGATGGCTTTTTATATGATTTGGGGAATACCGCCTTGGTGGAAAATTCAGAAGCGGTGTATATCAACAATATCCGTCAAAACAAAGATCAACATTATTCTATAAACTATGCTACGGGTAAAATTCGTTTTATGAATTCAAATCCTGGGGCCAGTGACATCCTTCGTATGGAATTTGAATACTTTGACAACACGGGGCAGGTAAAGGCGGGAGAGGACAAATATAGCTACGCGACCAAGCTTTCCACGAACTATCGTGATGATCTGGTGACGTTGCGTGCGGATGTCAAAGCGATTGACAAGAAATATGTCCCTATTTCGCCGATACAAGAACGCAAGGGCGCGGTGTCTCTTGGCGGGGCGGTGGATTTCACCTTTGATCCGAAGACCAGTGCAGGGATGGATTACCGTCGTCGCGAAGAGGCCCAACCCCCGGCGGGCCTCAAAGACAATTTGTATCTATACACCAATGAGTTGAAAGCCTATATGCGGTATAGCTTGGCCAAAGATCTGGAAGTGCGGCAGGATTTTCGCTATTTTCTCCAATACCAAGACCCTTCCACCGATGCGACAACGGGAAATACGCATGCGATAGACCGTATTTCGGTGGAGCAGCAAACGTCTTTGGTGTCTGGCCCAGAGCAGTTTCGCAATACGGTTTATGTGGCCCAGTCCCGCGCTGTGGAGGGGTATATCGATGGGTTTGATCGCAATGACCAATCGAATCTGAAGTTCAAATGGAACGGCAACGTGGTGTTGGATAAGTTGCCGTGGTTTCAGTATATCAAAATGCAACCGGTGTATGAACAGTCCAAAACGTCGACCCGCATCACGACAACCGCCACGGATACGTTGCGGGATATTACCGATTTAAATGAAATGAAGGGGCTTGATATCGTCAACCAACCCCTGCAAAACCTGGTGTTCCATGGCTTTTACAATGTGGTAGAAAATACCCGCTCGGAAGAAAACGCTACCCCTACCTATAGCCGAACGCTGAATTACCAATACGATGCGACCTACGATCCCTTCGTGTGGATACGTTTGGGCTTTTCCCATCGGCAAAAAGAAGAGCAAACGGCCTTGGTGGGCCAGAGTGGTCGCCTGAGTCTGGATGAATTGTATCGGGTAGACAATTTTGCCCCGCATAGTTTTTTGCGATATCTCTTGGTTCAGGAAGACCCGTGGTGGTTGAGCCCTTGGAAAGGCAGCTATGGGAGTTATTCGAATAATTACAACCGGGTGTTTGAAAACAACAACCGGCGCACCCAATCATCTGAAGCGCAGCGGGTGGATATCAAGCAGCTACAGCCTATTCCGGGTCTGGTCATCGAATCGTTGGCCTATGAAAAACAAGGCTCCCAGTTGTTAGACAATATAGAGACCGCGAGCACCTCAGAAAACAGCAGTGTGCGGGACTATGACCGTCGGGCGATGTCCATGAACGTGCGGCCCCCGCTCCCGATTTTGGATCATTTTCAATATGGCCTGTCTTTGGAATCCCGTAATGAACAACGCGTGCAACAGTCTTTGGCCAATACAGGCACGAGCAACGTGGTACAGGAGTACCTGCCTTTTTCCAAACGGGACCAGACCCTGTCCTACCAAATGGGGCAGTTGGTGCTGCCGGTATTTTGGCTGTTTGATATGAATCTTGGCGGACTCTCGGCGTCAGCGCAAGATATACTGGAAGACAGTGTCAACAACCGCTATACCCGCAACTATTCCAGTACGTCTGAAAATATTCGGGAAGCGCAGGATGATAGCTATGTCCAAACCCGGATTTATACGGCCAAAATAAATCCGTTTCGGCTGATTACCATGGATGGCAAATACGACACCCAGGACTCTCGGTACAACCGCAATATTGATCCCGCGAATACGGGGTTGACCTACAAAGAGAGTGAAAATCTTGGGGTTTTGGGCAATTATCAGCCCTTTGGATTTCTCTCGTTGGACGGTAAATACATTCACAGTGATTTGAAGCAGTATCGGTCTCCCACCTTGAATCTCTCGATGGAAGAGATCCAGGATGCCGAATTGGCTGGGAATTTGCTGCGATTTCGGGATTCTCTGATCCAAAAGTCTGATACAGTGGGACTGAGCGCCACCTTTAAGCCGCTGTTATGGTTTTCGGTGACCTTTGGGGGAGAGTATGGCCTCATTCGGGAGTCGTCAAAATCGGGTACAGCCAATGTGATCAGTAACCGCATCACCCAAAAAACAGGGACCTCTGGAATCGGCTTTTATCCCATACATGGGATGGATATCAAATATGACTATAGCCTTCGATTTACCAATCAAAATGATACGAGTGAGCAAGAGGGGTATGGTGGCAAATTGTCCTTTCGGTATTTGCCGGTGAAAACCACCCATTTTCATGTAGAGATTTCCTATGAGCGGACGGACTCTTGGGGCCGAAACCTGAATGCCTTGCAGCGTAAAGAAACCGAAAAAGGCACGGGCGATGTCATCCAAACGCAAATTTCGGAAACCAACGACACAGTGGAGTATGGTGCCATCAACGTAAATGTGGTGATCCCGATGCCAGAAACGCCCTATGTGCAAAACATCACGCTTACAGCGGAAGGCTACATCAAGCGCATCACCGATGCCTTAGAGAAACAAAAGATTGCCAGCGGACAACAGGCCATCAGTTATGATATTGCAGGCATGTTTCTGAAAATGGTGATTAATTTTTAAAGTCAGTGGGTATATTGGCGCTGTCGCAAAACAAAGTAAAAAACGTGGTAACTATCTAGCCCTCCCCCTTTTTTTTCTAAAAAACAGGTAACTATCTAGCCCCCCATTTTTTTTTCTAAAAAACAGGAATATCGAGACCCCTTGTCAAGGGGTAATTTCAAGTAAAGAATTCAATTGGCCAGGACTGTGTATTGTGAAGCAGGGAATCTCTCGCAAAAACATCTATTTTAAATGA
>CANNCG010000027.1 GCA_947502965.1 bacterium
ACCTACCCCAAGAAAACCGACTGGAACTTGATTTCACAGTCCGATCTCGATACCATCCAGTTTAGGCTAAATCACCGTCCAAAAAAATGTCTTAACTTTTTATCTCCAGCCGAAGCCTATGCTGTTGCACTTGCTGCTTGAATGTGGGAACTTAAATCACGACTTTGTCGATCTGCGGTATCTTTTAGGTTTTTTAACTGATTTTCAACGACTTCATTAAAGTCTGGCGACGTGATGTTGGTTTCCAGGGCATCAATTTGAAGGTATGTTTGAGTTGCTTCAATCATTGTATATCCCTTTGATGACCAATACGCCATCAGCCTGTTCTTCGGCCGCTATATCTTTACCCTGATGCTCTATAAAGTCTACGCCACTAAAACTAACACCTTTTCCAAAATTTACCCCTGGACCAAACGTAATCCCATTCACGCGAATTTGGCGTTTGGGTGTCAGCATCTCATTTTTTAACTGTTGAAAAATTTCCCCGAATTTATATCTACTCATTTTGATTTACCTGCTTTGCCTGATGTTCTTCAATATACACGTTCCAAGATGAAACCCTGATTTCAAATCGCGGCGGGAAGCTATTCCTCATAGGTGACCAGAGCGATTTGGAAAGGCATCCGGTCCGGGTTTTATTCCAGGCGACTATTCCATTTCCTCTGGATAGGCGTAATCAAAATCTCATCCTTGAGGAACGGATCCCCTCATCGGGGATTGTATTTTGGAACGGGTATAGCATAAGTTTATTGCGCTTTAATGGCGTAATATACCGCGAAATGACGTAGTATCAACACGCGGTGGGTGAGGCTCGGGTGCGTTAGCCAAAAAAATAAGTAAGGGCGAGCGGCGAAGCCGCGAGCCCTTACTCAAAAAAATTGAGAATTTGCTTCTGTGCGCCTGGGTCTTCCGATTCCCCCGCATTGAGAGGCGGTTGTTCTGCTGGGATGATTTCTTCTTCATCTGAGACCCGTTTCGGGCTTATCCGGGTACTGTTTGGAAAGGCCATGACCGGGAGGTTTTTGAGGGCTTCTTTCATGAAATCACGCCACATCATGGCAGGCATCCACCCCCCTGTCATTCGGTTCATGGGGGTGTTGTTGTCATTGCCCAGCCAGGCCCCTGTCACTAGCTGGGGGACAAATCCAATAAACCATGCGTCTCTGTAGTCTGATGTGGTGCCCGTTTTGCCGGCAATGGGACGTGGTAAGTAGGCGTTTTTTCCGGTGCCATTCAGCACAACACCCGTCATCATATCTACCAGCTGAGCCACGGTCTCGGGGTCGGCTACCCGTCGTTCATTGAGTTCATGTTTGTAAATGATATTGCCATCGCGGTCTTCAATGCGGGTGATGCCTGTGACATCCACACGGCGTCCGGCGTTAGCCAATACCCCATAGGCGGATACCAGCTCCAACATGGTGACTTCATGGGCACCCAATGGGAGTGAAATAAAGGGATACATCGGGGAGTTGATGCCCAATTGTTTGGCCACACGAATGACATTTTCTGGGCCAATGGTACGGTTTATTTTGATGGCCACCACATTCACGGATTGCTCCAATGCTTTTTTGAGGGTGATTTCACCCAAAAAAGATTTGGTGTAATTGATGGGAGAGTACGGTCCTTGCGCTGTAGCAAAGGTCACCGGCGCATCTAAGACAATGGAATTGGGTGAAAATCCTTTCTCAAGTGCGGCGAGATAGACAAACGGTTTGAAGGTAGATCCTGGCTGCCGTTTGGCCTGTACACAGCGGTTAAATTCATTTTGGCGAAAATCTGTACCGCCCTGCATGACCTTGATATAGCCGGTCGCAGGTTCAATAGACAGAATAGCGGCCTGTTCGAAATTCAAAGGGAGATTCTTTTCTCCATAGCGCATCCCGCGTCCTTTATCGACATAGTCCCGGACAACATGCTCGGCATGGAGCTGTAACTCATAATCCAAAGTGGTATAGACCCGCATGCCAGAGGTCAAGACCGCATCTTCACCAAACCGTGCATTGAGCTGAGACACGATATAGGAGGTGAAATAAGGGGCCCTGTACCGAAAATCTCGACGCGGCGCCAGTTTCAAGTCTTGGGTATAGGCGGCATCGGCTTGGCTTTGGGAGATGACATTGATTTTGGCCATACGGTTCAATACGGTTTTCTGACGTTGTTTGGCAAAGGTGTAGTTTCGGAAAGGGCTAAATAGCTCAGGCCCTTTCAAAAGCCCAATGATCATGGCGGACTCGGCCAGATTCAAGTCTTTGGCGCGTTTGCCAAAGTAGAGTTGTGCAGCAGACTCTATGCCATAGGCATTGTGTCCCCAATACACCTGGTTGAGGTACATTTCGAGAATGTCTGTTTTTGTATAGCTTCTCTCGATCTGAATGGCCAAAATAGCCTCGGCAACCTTGCGGCTGAGTTTTTTCTGTTTGTGGAGAAAGAGATTTCTGGCCAGCTGCTGTGTGAGGGTGCTGCCCCCCTCTACGAAACTCATGGACAAGGCATTCTTGAGCATCGCACGTGCAATGCCTTTAAAATTAATGCCATGATGACGGTAAAAATCGGTATCTTCTGTGGCAATAACGGCTTGTTTGATAAACGGAGAAATTTCTTCCAGAGGCATCAAAATGCGGTTTTCTTCTTGGTGTAATTCTGCCAAAACAATTTTTTTATCTGAATAAATTTTGGTGGTTTCAGAGGGAACATAGGAGCTGATGAGGTCCACACTGGGCAAGGTTTTGGCCACACTGAGGACATAGAGGGTCAGGACCACCCCGCCCACAAGGCATGCCAAAAACAGCATACCCAGAAGGGTAGAAAAAAACTTCACCCGACGTGCGGCGCGAACTTGTTTGTAATCATAATTAGACCCTGTTTTGGATCTGGGCGTTTTACCTATAGCACGACGGGATCGAAAAATCAGAATCTTCACCTCAATAATATACACGAAAGTCTGAATTTTTATTAAAAATACTCAGCACTTTTGCTAAGGTAAAACATAACGACTTTTGAGGCAAGGCGATTCCACAAAGTGTCGGGCAACCGAGACGCCATGGAAGGGGAATTGAAAGGGCTATGACCCAAACCTGCGCCCCCAAGCCCCCCTCGTTAAACCCCATTCGCCGTGGTAGGGTAAGGGGTCTGTAGAAATCCAGAAAGGACGTTGCTCCATGCTTGAACGACTCGCACGCGAATTGGATATCATTGGTATTCATGACGTTATTCTCCCTATTGCACTTTTCTTTTCCGCCTTGCTTTTGGGCCTTCTGGCCGACAAAATCTGTCTCCAATATCTCCGGGCCTGGGCTAAAAAAACAGACTGGGAAGGCGACGACCATGTGGTGAACTCCTTGCGTGGTATGCCCACCTTATGGGGAGTTCTGATCGGTATGTTTTTGGTATTTCAGACCACCTCCATTCCCATTAAATATATGGTGGGTATCGAAAAGGCCTTGCTGGTCATTGCTATTTTTTCTGTGACCCGCATCATTGAAAAAATGATCTCTACCTTTATGGACCATTTGGGTCAAAAATCCGGGCACGCCCTGCCAGGGACGTCTATTTTTAACAATATTATTAAGCTGAGTATTTATATTCTGGGGACACTGATGGCACTCCACGCTATTGGGATTTCGGTGACTCCCTTGATTACAGCCTTGGGGATTGGGGGATTGGCGGTGGCGTTGGCCCTACAGAGTACCTTGGCCAACCTTTTTGGGGGCATCCAGTTGATTTTGTCCAAACAGGTCAATATTGGGGACTATATTCGATTGGGATCTGGGGAAGAGGGCTATGTGACAGACATCACTTGGCGCAACACCACGATCACGGCGATGCAGAACAACACGATTATCGTCCCCAATTCCAATATTGCTACCCTGAATATTGTGAACTATAGTCGGGATCTCAAAAACTTGTCTTTCACGGTACCTGTGGGCGTGAGTTACGCCAGTGATTTGGACCATGTGGAGCGTGTGACATTGGCTGTCGTGGCCCAAATGCAGCAGGATCACCCGGACAAAATGCCGGTTTTTGAGCCGGCATTGCGGTTCTCTGCGTTTGCGGATTCGTCGATCACGGTGACGGTCATTCTGCGTACATTGGAATACGGGTTTCAGTTTGAGCTTCGCAGCTATTTCATCAAACGCTTGCATACCGCGTTTCGACTAGAGGGGATTGAAATCCCCTTTCCTATCCGAACCTTGCATATCACACCGCCGCTTTCATCGAAGGCGCTTTCGCTATGATGCGCGTTCGTTTTGCCCCGTCCCCAACCGGCAATCTCCATATTGGAACGTTGAGAACAGCACTCTTTAACCAATTGTTTGCCAAAGCCCAAGGGGCTACTACGGTGTTGCGTATCGAAGACACCGATCTGGCGCGTTCAAACCCGGCCTATGAAACCAGTATCATGGCGGGGTTGGCGTGGATGGGGCTCACGCCTGACGAGGGCCCCCACCATGAGGGGGGCTATGGGCCCTATCGCCAATCTGAGCGTATGGCGTTTTACCGAGCCGCCGTGGACCGTTTGATGGCGTCTGGACATGCCTATTTTTGTTTTTGTAGTGCGGCTGATCTGGAGGCAGAACGGGCCGATGCCGATGCCCAAAAAAAGCCCTATGTCTATTCGGGAAAATGTCGCCATCTGTCTGTGGAAATAAGGGACGCGTATCTGGCCCAAAAACGTCCCTATACCTATAAATTTCATGTCCCTATAGAAGGCGAGATCATGGTGTCAGACCTGATTCGGGGCGATATTGTATTTGAAAGTCGCTTGATCGGCGATTTTGTCATGATGAAGTCAGATGGCATGCCGTCTTATAATTTTGCGGTGGTGGTGGATGATATCGCGATGGCCATCACCCATGTCATTCGGGGCGAAGATCATATTTCCAATACACCAAAGCAGATTACGTTGTTCCATGCCTTGGGTGCCACGGTTCCGGCCTTTGCCCATTTGCCCATGATTTTGGGCCCTGACAAATCAAAACTCTCCAAACGGCATGGCGCGACGAATGTCACTGAATACAGAGAACAAGGTTTTTTGGCGGAAGCTATGTTTAATTATTTGTCCCTACTGGGATGGTCCTCACCGGATGACAAAGAAATCATGACACCAGATGAGACGTTTGCCCGTTTTTCTTTGGATCGGGTGTCCAAATCTGGGGCGGTCTTTGATCTCACCAAGCTCACTTGGATGAATGGTCAGTACATTCGCGCCATGTCATCGTCTGATTTCTATCAGGCGGTGCGTCCTTTTCTGACGGAGGACAACCGTCATGCCATGGCGTCTTTGACGGAAAAACAATGGGAAGACGCGTGTTTTTCGGTGAGAGACAATGTCGAGACGCTGATTCAGATCAACGACTATGTGACAGTGTACACGATGAGCGATCCCTCTTTTCAGGCTGCGACAGCCGCTGTGACGTGGCAGGCAACGGATATGACCGTCATAGCAGCTTTTGCGGCGGGATGGGAGGCCCAGGGGCCGATGACAGCGGAAGCCATTGATGGTCTGATCGCGACTATCGTGACCCAAACGGGTTTGGGCAAAGGTAAGGTCTACAAACCCATTCGTTTGGCGACATCGGGCCTGGGCACTGGGCCCCATATTGCGGCTTACCTGCATGTGTTTGGCCATGATAAGGTGCTACGGCGTTTGCGTAGGACACTGGAGGCACAATGAGCCAGGCCGAAGAATGCCCCCATTGTGGGGGGCTATTTGAAGACCGAGAGAAGTATCGCAATATCCAAATCCGGGCCAAGACATGTGGCTGTGACAGCGGGGGATCCGAAGATCGGGAACCCTCGTTTCGGCATTGGAACAAGCGGATTACCCCAGGGGAAGATGGCCTGAGCCAGCGGGACGCTGGTTAGGGCGCCAATCCCCTTTTTTTTTCGGGCAGCCCTGCCTCTTGGGAGTTTGAGGACGAGCCGCGCAGCGGCGAGCCCTCAGAAAAAGAGTTTCCCCTTCCTGGGAAGGTTCCAGGGGATGGGATTTTAAAAACAGACATGGGATGGCGCATTTGGCGATAGTGCCTTGACAGAATTGTGGCGTACTCGCTTTCATACACCCATGAAATATACTTCTTTGTTCCTGGTTATGCTTTTATCTTGTTTTGTTTTGGGGTGTTCTGGACAAAAAGAACCGCCCGTGGTGAAAAAAACATTGCGGCTACGTCTGGCTGCAGAGCCAGGTAATTTGAACCCTATTCTGTCAACCGATGTCTATGCCAGTACGGTAGAGGGCATGATTTTCAGTGGCCTGTTACGTGTCAGCAGCAATATGGAAATGGTACCCGACCTTGCCGCGTCTTTTGAGGTCAGCGAAGATGGAAAACGATATACCTTTAGACTTCGTAAAGATGTGCTCTGGCATGATGGCCGGCCCTTCACCGCTGCGGACGTTGCGTTTACGATGGATGTCCTTTTGGATCCCAAAACCAATACGGTTCGCCGTAGCCAGTACGTCATCGACGGCGTTCCTGTAAGGTACAGCAGTCCCGATCCCTACACCATTTTTTTTGAGCTTCATAAGCCTTTCGCTCCTTTTCTCGTGGCCCTCAGCATGCCCATCCTCCCCAAGCACCTCTTGAAAGATGTGGATATCAACACGGCAACTTTTAACCGTCGTCCCGTGGGCACGGGGCCTTTTACATTTGAAACATGGCAGCCTGGCCAATTTCTGATGGTACAACGGAATCAAAACTACTACCGGACGCCAGCCAAATTGGACCAAATTCTCTTTAAAGTTATTCCCGATACCAATACGGCCATTATTGCTTTGGAAAAAGACGAAATCGATGTCCTCGATATCAGTGCAAAAGACTTGGGCCGGGTCAAGAAAATGAATCCGATTAATCTTCACACCTACGACCAGCTCCAATATGTTTACATGGGACTGAACCAGAAAAACCCTCTTTTTAAAGACAAGCGTGTTCGAGAAGCCATTGTGCGGGCCATAGACAGAGAGGCCCTGGTACGGCATATCCTGAAAAAACAAGGAACGGTAACCTATCTCCCTGGAGCAAAAGCTTCTTGGGCCTATCCCAGCAGCGTGGACGTGATTCATCCCTACGACCCCACAGCCAGCCGGGCCTTATTGACCGAGGCTGGATTTATTCCCAATGCGAAAACAGGGGTTCGGGAAAAATGGGGGCGGCCTTTGTCTTTCATCCTCATGGTGCCCAAAGGGAATTTGGACCGCGAGCGATCCGCAGAAATGATCCAACGCTATCTCAAAGCGGTAGGTATTGATGTCAGCCTTCAGCTCACCGAATTTCAATCCCTCACCCAGACTCTGAAAGCAAAGCAAGACCCCAAGCCCTATGATGCGGCGCTGTTGGGATGGAGTCTTGGATTGGATCCCGATGCGTATACGGTTTGGCACTCCAAAGAATATCCGAATGGATTTAACTTTGTAGGATACAACAACCCCAAGGTGGATGACCTACTCAGCCGTGGGCGCACCGAAATGGACCGTGGAAAACGTGCGATAATTTACCACGAAATGTTACAGATTTTGGCCGAAGATGCGCCTTACGTTTTTCTTTATTCGCCTAAAGCGAATATTGGTGTTCACAAACGTATTACAGGGCTGGCTTCTCCCTCGCCATTGGGGGTTTTTCTCGATATTGAAGATATTGATATTCGTTTAGTGAAATGAGATTCCCACTCCCGGCCCCTTCCCATGAGGGGGTCTTTTTAGTTGCGAGGGTTTCGCTGCTGCGCAGCTCCCCTAGGGCCACCCATGTAGCGGCTTTGAGGGTGGGTCATGGGGCCTTCCCCTCCCGCTCCCGTAGGGTCACCGGCGCCTTTCCGGGGAGGCTTTAGGGGATGCGGTCTATGTGGCGTTACCTCCTAACGCGCTTACTTTTGGGGATCCCTTTGCTCATTGGGATTACCGCGGTTTCTTTTTTTCTCATGAAAATGGCCCCTGGCGATCCCCTCGCCCACATGATGGATCCTAGTATTAATCCCGACATGCTGATCCAGATTCGTCAGAATTTGGGCTTGGATTTGCCATGGTATCGGCAATATTTTCATTGGCTACGTGCGCTGCTGTCTGGGAACCTGGGCTATTCGATGCTCACGGGGCAGTCCGTATCAGAGACACTCGTGTCGCGGTTGCCAGCCACCTTGGGTTTGTCTCTCGCAAGTTTGCTGGTGACCCTCGTCGGGGGCACGATTTGGGGCCTCTTTACGGCATGGAAATCGCCCCATTGGATAGAAAAAAGCCTGTCTTTTCTGGCTATTCTTTGTTTGTCCTTGCCCACATTTTGGTTGGGCATGGTGCTCATTATTGTGTTTTCACTGCAGCTGGATTGGTTCCCGAGCTCTGGGATGAATGATCCGCTTCTCTATGGACAGCCTTTTGTGTTGCGCTGGCAAAATACGCTTTGGCATGCGGTGTTGCCTGTGACCGCACTGTCTATTGGGAGCATGGCGGCCATCTCGCGGTATGTGCGTTATGAGGCGGGGTCTTTGTTTCGACAGCCATTTGTATTGGTGGCCAGGGCCAGAGGCTTGTCGGAGAGGCGGGTGACCTACCATGTGTGGCGCAACAGTTTGCTGCCGATGATTACCTTGCTGGGATTGGAGTTGCCAGGCTTGGTGAGTGGGGCGTATTTGATAGAATATATTTTTTCTTGGCCTGGAATGGGTCAGGTTTTGTTGTCAGCTGTTTTTGCCAGAGATTATCCGGTGATGATGGGGGGGCTACTGATGACGGCGGTGTTAATTGTATTGGGGAGCTTGCTCGCAGATCTGTTGTATCGGGTTGCGGATCCACGGATTGGGAAATCGGTATGATAAGCGGGCGGGTGGGGCTTTTTTTTCGGACGCCGGGGGCTTGGTTTGGCGTCTTGGTTTTGGGGCTCATTGTGGGTCTCGCTACGGTCGGTCCACTGGTTTTTTCTGTGGATCCCCATGGGTTTAACCTGACTGTTTCTCAGGATTTACAGGCGCCTGGCACGGCCTTCTGGTTTGGGTCTGACGACTTGGGGCGGGACCTTTTTTTGCGCTGTGTCCATGCCGCACGCATATCACTGATGGTGGGGTCGGCCGCGATGCTGGTGGCCCTGCTGATTGGCTGCGGAATAGGGCTTTTGTCGGGGTATGTGGGGGGCTGGGTGGATGGGATCTTGATGCGTTTCGTGGATGTACTGATGGGTTTACCGATGTTGATGGTACTTTTGATCGTGCAGGCGATTTTCAAGCCAGGAATGGAGAGCGTCATTCTCATCATCGGGGTGTCGGGGTGGATGGGCATTGCCCGTCTCGTGCGTGCAGAAACCATGAGTTTGCGTGAACGGAACTTCGTGCTGGTGGCAAGAGCCCGGGGGTTATCCGAATGGCGGGTGGCCTTGCACCATATTTTGCCCAATGCGATGCGGCCTGTCCTTGTATCGGCCTTTTTGGGTATCGGGCATGCCATTCTCACGGAGTCGGTATTGAGCTTTCTCGGATTGGGGATTCAGCCCCCCAACGTGTCTTGGGGAGGATTGCTCAACAACAGCCTTTCTTTTATCCGAGAAGCCCCATGGATGACCTTGTTTCCAGGTGGGCTGATTGCGTTGACGATTTTTTCATTGCAACTGGTGGGCGATGGCCTGCGAAATAGCTTGGAGGGAGACAGATAATGGGTACGGTGTTACAGGTTGCGGGACTGCGTACCCACTTTCAAAGCGCAGAACATCGCATCACCGCGGTGGATGGGGTTTCTTTTGAGATAGCACAAAACGAGGTTCTCGGATTGGTTGGCGAATCCGGATCTGGCAAAAGCATTACGGCGCTTTCTATTTTGAAACTGCTGCCGTCGAATGGGGTGAGTAGCGCGGATGTAATGCAGTTTCAAGGGGACTCCCTACTCACGGCATCCCCCCAGCGTCTACGTGAAATCCGTGGCAAAGAAATTGGCCTGATTTTTCAAAACCCATTGGCAGCGCTGAACCCTGTATTGACGGTTGGGGAGCAACTGTTGGAAACGCTGACCCTCCGTGGTGGTCTTTCCAAACGTGAGGCAAAAGAAAAGGCCATTGCCCTGTTAGATCAGGTCAATATTCCCGATGCGGCCAGGCGTCTGGGCGATTATCCCCATCAGTTTTCATTGGGGATGTGCCAACGTATCGTGATTGCGTTGACCCTTAGCCTCACCCCGAAACTCCTCATCGCAGATGAGCCCACGGCATCGCTGGATGTCACGGTCCAAGCCCAGGTGATGGCCCTGCTCAAAGACCTCCAACGCCAACACCAGATGTCGATGTTGCTCATCTCCCATGATCTGGGGGTGATTGCCCAAAATTGTGATCGGGTCATGGTCATGTATCTCGGACGCATTGTCGAAATCGGGACTCCTGAGGATATTTTTCTCACCCCAAAACACCCCTACACACAAGCGCTCATTCGGGCGATTCCGGCGACAGACCCCCGTCAAAAACAGGTTTTTGATGCCCTCAAAGGCGAAATCCCAAGCCCCCTCGCGATTCCCTCAGGCTGTCGATTTCATACACGCTGCCCTATGGCCGAGCCCCGCTGTCGGCAGGAAGACCCCGCGCTTAGGGCTTGCGGGAAGGCAGGACATTTGGCGGCATGTGTGTTGGCGGGTGGTTTTTAATCCCCCCGCTTAAACAAGTACTTCCTTTACTTGTTTAAGCGGGGTTTTTTATGCTACGGTTAGCCCGTTGTAACAGGCGTTTGCCTTGGTAAAGACAGACGCACTATGAGGAGGTCTCTTATGGGTGTATTGGTTGGTAAAACAGCCCCCGATTTTTCAGTAAAAGCAGCCGTTAATGGGGGCACCGTGCAGGATAAATTCACCTTGTCTCAATTCAGAGGCAAGTATGTGGTTCTTTTTTTCTATCCCTTGGATTTTACCTTTGTCTGTCCTACAGAATTGCATGCCTTTCAGGAGAAATTGGCAAAATTTGAGAGCCGAAATGTACAGGTCATCGGCGTTTCTGTGGATTCTTGGTATTCCCATGTGGCGTGGCTAAATACGCCGAAAATAAAAGGCGGTATCCAAGGCGTGACCTATCCTTTGGTGTCTGATTTTAACAAGACCATCTCAAGAGACTACGATGTCTTGGTTGAGGGGCTTGGTGCGGCGTATCGGGGTCTTTTCTTGATCGACAAAGGTGGGGTTGTCCGTCATCAGGTGGTCAACGACTTGCCGCTTGGGCGTAACGTAGACGAAGTGTTGCGGATGGTGGACGCGCTACAATATTTCGAAGCCCATGGCGAAGTTTGTCCTGCCAACTGGACCCAAGGCAAACAGGCCTTGAAAGCCACGATTGAAGGTTTGGAAGTGTATTTCAATGAGCCGGTTACGGTTCGCTAGGAGCGTCTATGTCACATGTATTGCCCTCTTTGCCCTATGCCTTTGACGCGTTGGAGCCGCATATTGATGCGCGTACCATGGCGATTCACCATGGCAAACATCACAATGCCTATGTTACGAATTTGAATGCGGCGGTTCAAGGTACCTCTTTTGAGGCGACACCGCTTGAGAGCTTGTTGCGGGATATTGCCAGCCTACCGGAGGCCATTCGCACAGCCGTGCGTAACAATGGTGGCGGACATGCGAACCACAGCTTGTTTTGGACCACCTTGTCTGCGCAAGGTGGGGGGGCACCGGTGGGGCCATTGGCCGATGCTATTGTTTCCACCTTTGGCAGTGTTGAGACCTTCAAAGAAAAATTTGAAGCCGCCGCCAAAACCCGTTTTGGAAGTGGCTGGGCGTGGCTGGTGGTCAACGCCGACAAGTCCTTGGCTGTTATTTCAACCGCCAACCAAGACAGTCCCTTGATGGACGGACATGTGCCTATTTTGGGGCTGGACGTTTGGGAACATGCCTATTATTTGCATTATCAAAACCGCCGTCCTGACTACGTTTCCGCCTTTTGGAATGTGGTGGACTGGAACGC
>CANNCG010000028.1 GCA_947502965.1 bacterium
CTCTCCATTATTGAGACCGCAAAAAAACAAGGCCTCAATATTTTGGAAACCATTCAGGCCGCGCTTAATCAGTCACTCCTCTTTGAGGGGGGGCGCTAGATAGTTACCTTTTTTTTAGAACTTTGGTCCACCGTTAGGGGGCAAGCTCAGACAATTGGATTTCAAAATTCGCTTTTTGGACGTCCCCCCCCCCTTAGCGCACCCATTACGGGTGACATTTCTACTTGGGGTTGACACATTACAATTTATCCTTGTACTCCCACTGCCTCTGTCCCTATACTATTTCTACCATGCATAGACTTAAATTTCGCAAATCGGTACAATCAATAAAACCCTACATTCCTGGAAAATCCATCGAAGAGGTGGTCAAGGAATTGGGCATCCAAGATGTGATCAAAATGGCGTCCAATGAAAACCCTTTTGGATGCCCGGTTTCTGCCGAAGAATTGGCACCGTATATTCAGCGAGGTAGCTATTATCCCAATGTCTCTACAACGCCGTTGTATACCCAGGTGGCGGATATCCACGGCGTCTCAGAAAAACAAGTGGTGTTTGGCAATGGGAGTGACGAACTTTTGATGATGTTGGGTCAGGTTTTCTTATCCCCAGAGACACATGCCATTTTTTCCCAACATACGTTTTCTGAATATGAGTTTGTTTGCCGTGTTATGGGGTCGTCTTTTACCAGTGTTCCCACCCGAGACCATGCCTATGATTTGCAGGCCATTTTGTACGCGATACGTGCTGAAACGCGGGTTATTTTTTTGGCGAACCCCAACAATCCCACAGGATTGCTCGTCCCCCGTCAGACGTTGAGTGCTTTTTTGGAGGTTGTTCCCGATTGGGTCGCGGTGGTCCTAGATGAGGCCTATGCCGAGTTTGTGACGTCACACGACTTTGCAACAGGTATTTCGTTTTTGGAAAAACACCCCAATGTGATTGTGACCCGAACCTTTTCAAAACTTTACGGATTGGCGGCTTTTCGTATCGGATATGCGGTGGCTGCGGAAGCGGTTATTGCGCAGCTGCACAAGGTTCGGCAACCGTTTAATGTGAACCAGATTGCGGCCATGGCGGCGGTATTGGCTCTGGATAAAAAAGCGTTTATTCAACGCACCCTGGAAAATAACGAAATGGGAAAACGCTATCTCTATAGTATCTTTGAGAAATCGGGATTGGACTACATCCCTACTGAGGCGAATTTCATTTGTGTCCAATTGCCTTTCAGCGGTAAACTGGCGTTTGAAAGCCTGTTGAAGCTGGGTATCATTGTGCGTAATTTGGCCAGCTTTGAGCTTCCCAATGCGATTCGGATCACCATTGGATTGACGGCACAAAATGAACGGCTGGGCACGGCGCTCAAATCTCTTCTATCGCGAGGATAACCCCTATGTGGACAGGCATTATCGAAAAATACCGCGCGCATTTGCCGGTGTTAGACACAACCCCTATCGTTTCTCTTTGTGAAGGCAATACGCCTCTCATTTCCATTGATAATTTAGCCAAAAAAATGGGGATTCCCGCCCGATGGTATGTCAAATACGAAGGCCTAAACCCCACGGGTTCTTTTAAAGACCGTGGGATGACCATGGCCATCACCAAGGCCAAAGAGGCAGGCTCTAAAATCGTGATGTGTGCCTCTACCGGCAATACCTCAGCGGCCGCTGCTGCGTATGCGGCGAAAGCCGGCATGGGCTGCTGTGTGATCATTCCCGATGGCAAGATTGCATTGGGAAAACTGGCTCAGGCGATGATGCACGGCGCTTTGGTTTTGCAAATCTCTGGTAACTTTGACGATGCTTTGAACCTGGTGCGTGATATTACAGACGAATACCCGATTGCACTGGTCAATTCCGTCAATCCCTATCGTATAGAGGGCCAAAAAACCGGTTCTTTTGAGATCGTGGATGCCTTGGGTGATGCGCCTGATTTTCACTTTATTCCAGTAGGCAATGCCGGGAATATTACCGCCTACTGGAAAGGGTATTCTGAATACAAAACGTTGGGTAAATCCCAAAGGCTTCCCCGTATGATGGGGTACCAGGCTTCTGGGGCTGCGCCGATTGTATTGGGGTATCCTGTGTTGAATCCCGAAACCATTGCGACGGCGATTCGTATCGGAAATCCTGCCAGTTGGAAGGGCGCCGTTAATGCAAGAGACGATTCTGGTGGCCATATCGACACGGTTACCGATGAAGAGATGACCGTGTCGCAACAGGCATTGGCGGCATGTGATGGCGTGTTCTGTGAGCCTGCGTCCGCCGCCGCTGTCGCTGGTGTATTGAAATGGCACAAAGAACATCCGTTTCAAGAGGGTCAAACCATTGTCTCCGTTTTGACGGGACATGGGCTCAAGGATCCAAACCGCGCCATTGAGATTTCGTCGTCACCAATCACGGTTTTGGGCACAAAAGAGGGTGTGATGGCTGCGCTAATGCCGCTGTTGAGCTAGCCCCATGGGATACAAAGTCATCATTTGTCTGGGGGATGGGATGTCGGATGAACCTATTACGGAGCTCGGAGGGCGGACTCCTTTGCAGGTGGCCCACACCCCGCATATGGATGCATTGGCGCTTCGGGGGCAGGCGGGTTTGATTCAGACTGTTTTGCCGGGCATGTCGCCGGGGTCTGATGTGGCGAACATGGGGCTACTGGGCTACGATCCTCGGCGCTATTACACAGGAAGGGGGGCAATTGAGGCCGCCAGTCTTGGCATTGTACCCGCGGACCATGAGATTGTTTTTCGCTGCAATTTGGTCAATATCCAAGACGGTAAAATGCATAGTTTTACCTCTGGGCATATTGAAACAGCCGATGCAGATGCCTTGTTGCAAACATTAAATACCCATTTTTTAGGCCGTGGAATTCGGTTTTATACAGGGGTCAGTTACCGCCATATCATGGTGGTAGATCAGTCCTTTTTTGGGCTGTCGTGTACAGCGCCCCATGATATCACAGACAAAGACGTGGCCCCCTACTGGCCCAAGGGCGTACAAGAAGCGGCCCTCATGGCCATTATCGAAGAGGCCCGTGGCGTGTTGGTCTCCACACCCAAAAACCAAGAGAGGCTTGCCTCCGGACGCTATGCAGCTACCGATATTTGGCCTTGGAGTCAGGGCCGTTTGCCCACATTGCCGTCTTTTTTGTCCGAGTTTGGCGTAAGGGGCGGTATCGTGACGGCTGTGGATTTGTTGCGTGGTTTGGGTCGTTTGAGCGGCTTAGAGACGCCTAATGTGCCGGGTGCCACGGGTTTTTTGGATACGAATTATGCAGGAAAGGTGGCGGCTGGTTTGGCCCTTCTTGAGACATGTGATTTTGCCTATATTCATGTGGAGGCCCCAGATGAATGCGGGCATTTGGGTGATTTTCAGAAAAAAATCCAAGCCATAGAAGACTTTGATCGTCAGGTGGTGGGGCCAGTGCTGGCGTATATGGACACCCATCCCAATGTTCGGGTGGCTGTTTTGCCCGACCATCCAACGCCTTGTGCCCTCAAAACCCACACCTCTGATCCTGTACCGGTAGCCATCGCCGGGGCGGGGATTGTCGCGGACAAGGCAGTGGCCTATGACGAGGTGTCTGTTCATTCGGGAGGGCTTCGCTTCTCAGAGCCCTGGGCGTTGCTGCAGCACCTCTTTGGGGCTGGCTATACCCATCCCAAATGAAACAGGGAGCGGACGCCTTTCCAAGGTTAGAGCTGTCGCGGCATGCGCAGTTGCAGAGCCGCCTTTGCGAGCACGATCCCTGGTCGGACGCGGCAAAGCCGGATCCTCCCTCAGCCATAGGCGCTAGTCACCTATGAGGAATGGGTTCCCGCCACGATTTGAAATTCGGGGTTCACTTTGGAACGGGTATAAGTTGTGATGGTGAAAAAATTGGCCGATGTTGCAATGCGCTCATCTCACTCAGCGGAGCTGAGCGAAAGGGTGTTTTTTCGGTGGATTCTCCCTTCGTGGATCTGCCTTATGGGCAGATCCAGCCTGGCCGCCTATATCCCTGCCAGAGCACGTCGCCTCCCCCTATCCCCGATCGTGGGTCATAATCAGTCCCGAACAATGGGTTTTGATTCGTGAAACCCATTGTCCGTTTGGTGAAATGGGGCTCCTTGGGTGGGGCCTTTCTCGTGGTGGCCTTGATCATGGTCTTGGTTTTGGCCTATATCGTCCAAATCCCCCAAAAAGCCTTGGCACAGATCGTCAGCCAAGAGATGAGCAAGATTTTCAAACAACCGGTTCGTATCGGGTCTGTCAAAGGTAACTTTGTCACGGGTGTGAGCTTGTGGGATATCCAGTTTTTCAACCCACCAGAAATGTCGCGTGGGGTCATGCTGGAAATCGGACGCGCCGATGTCCGCTACAACCTCATGGAAGCCTTTCGAAATAAAGGCGACATTTTGGCAGCCACCCATTTGGTCACACTTTCAGGGGTTCACCTCAAAGTTTTGAGGGATAAAAATGACAAATGGAATGTCTTTTCCCTGGTGCCGCCCCCAGATCTGAGCAAGCCCCTAGCGCCTTTGACGTTTAAGGGTATTTTGCGAATGCGGGACATAGGTATTGCCTTCGTCGATGAAAAAGGCTGGGGACCAAGCGCACTTGAGGTCCCTTTTTCGGATGTGGTTTCGCCTATGACAGGGTTCGCAGACTTTGCGGATATTTCCCAAGCCCAGCTGCGCTTGCAGGGACGTTTGGCGAGCAATGACTCTCCCATGAGTCTGGTGGGCAGTCTGGATGTGAATGCCGGTCAATTTCGGATGTTGATTTCGATGAAGGATTTTAATTTCAAGCGATGGGAACCCTATGTGTTGCCTTTTCCTGGTTTGGATTTGCAGGGCGAAACCGTGGATCTAGACATCTATCTCAGGAGCAAATATTTCCCTGAAAAAGGCCAGTTGCCTTTCTTTTTTGATATCAAAACCACGCTCACAGAAACGGCCCTCAAACTGCCTATTTTTTCGGAGCCCATTCAGAATATTACGGGTGTTTTTCGGATGACCAATAGCCTTGTTCGGGCCATCGATTTGGCCCAAGCGCTGGGTATTTCCACGGGCGTGGCAGAAGAGATGCTGGCCTATTTGAAATCCGAAGGTATTCTCGACCCCAAAAACCGTGTGGATGCGACGGTGGTGAGTACGATGTCGCCGTTAACTCCCTTGGTTTTGCCGGAAAAATGGCATGGCTATACCCGTCGTCTTCATGCTTTTTTGAACTCACCGGATGTGCGTCTGGTGGGGTATGACGTTTCGGGGGAATTGGCGGGCGCAACACTTTCTGGGAGCGGAAATTTGATTCTCAACAAAGGGCGATTGCGCCTGGATCTTGTTACAACACCGTTTCCTGCGAAGTCCCTTGTCAGGTTGTTTCCGGCATTGGCGTCTTGGAAACTGTCTGGTACGGGGCAGGGAACGGTAAAGGTCACTGGCGAAATGTTCAATCCAAAAGTAGAAGGGCGTATGCGTTCTGAGCGTATGAGGGTACGTGGGATCCTGGTCTCCGAACCGGTCATGGATTACCACTACCATGCCAGAGTTTTGCAGATGGGATTGCTTTCGGGTCGGGTGTATGGGACGTCCCTAGCCGGTGAGGTGACGACGACCTTTGGCCCCAAAGGGCCCCTGTATCAGGGGACGATGGGCTTGTCGTGGTTGCAGGTGGGAAAGGGTGGCTTTGGAGTGAGCTTCGCCGAGGGACATGCAGCTGTGCAAGCAACGTTTGCTGGTGATACCACGGCGATGGACGTGCAATACCGTGTCCCTACGGCCACGATCACCGCGTGTCACCAGCGTGTCACAGCGTCTATGGGACATGTGGTGGTGAGGTTTTCGCCCTTGCAATATGAGGTGGTTTCTGGCGATATTTACCTCAATGGACGTCGAGAACCTGTCCCCATGACGGCCATGCTACGTCCTGGGGACCGGTGGTGGGTGGCGGCTGAGGGCCATGCCAGACTCTATGATCCCTTGTCACGGGGGATGATAGACCGTGTGGCTATTCGGGTACGCGTAGGCGCCAGCTGGCCCTCTGCCCATTCCGAGGTTTGGAATACCTTATCAGGGTCTTTGGTGGCGTCTGCGGCGGCGTTCCCGTTTCTGGGTCGCCAGTATGACGATATGTCGGTGGTGGCTGAGATGCAGAATGGGCGGACGCAGATCCATCAGTTTTTGCTGGAAAACAGTGACGAAAAAGCGGCGTTTTCGGGGTCTTTGTATCGTACTGTTGTGACGGATGGCGCGCTAAGTTTGTTCGATTTTTATCTGGATGCAGAGGCCCTTCGGTTACAGCGGATACCGCCTAAATTGACCCCTATGACGGGAAGTGTGACGGGCGTCTTGCATTTTTCTCACCCTGAAAAACAGGACATGCCTTCGTGGAAAGATATCCATGTGGATGTGGATGTCACATTTAAAAATAGCCGTATTCAGAATCAGTCGCTGGCATCACTGGGACTCAAAGGCCATTGGGGAAAAGGTAAAATGACCTTTTCGGATATTCGGTTGCTGCACCACTCATCGGTGCTCAATGCCCGTGCGATCTTGCAGACGGATGGGGTTGCTGCGGTACATTTGTTGCCGGGAACCGTGATCCAATTGGCGGACTTTCAGTCTATTTTGTATGACAGGGTGGGGAAGTTGACCGGTGCTGTGTCCGTGACGGGCCTATTGTCCGGCACTGTGAAACGTCCAGAGGCCAAGCTCTCCGTGGCCATTTTAGGATTTAAATCCTACGCCTTTGGATTGAATGATATCGCAGGTGAACTGGTGTTGCGCAATGGGGTTTTGTCTATTGCGGAGGGACGTGTAAGAGAAGCCAAATCCGAAATGGGATTTTCGGGGCATGTTCGTTTGTGGGGAGAGGCCGCGGGTCCACGGTATGCGTGGCGGGTCTCCTTCAAAGATACCCCGCTTGAGGTGCTTGCAGTGGCCATAGAGGCATTGCGAAAAGAAGTGGATTTGCGAGATGTGGCGGGTACGGGTGTTGTGGGGATTCAGGAAAGGGTAAAACAGCCCAATATCAAGATGGCCGTATCGATGCTGTCTATCCAAGATCCGTATTTAATGGTATCTGGAAATAGGACAATATCCCACCAAGGGGGTGGCAGTGCGACCAAGTTTTATGAGGACGTTAATCGCCGTTATCAGTATGCACAAGAGGTGCCGGATTTGGGTTTGCGACATCTGGTGTCGGGACAGCTTTCGGGAGATGTAGACATCGTGGCGTCGGCGGGGGCTATCCCAAAATTGAATATGGCCCTACATGTGGTAGATGCAGCTTTGGGGGGGTTGCGGACGGCCCAGTTGTCAATAGAGGTCAATACCACAGACAAGGCCCTGGTGTTTGGGATTCATGCCAAGGCTGGCAATATGGGGGGTACCCCTTTTAACTATCTGCACTTGGGGGGGCGTGTGGACAATGACGGTGTTTTGCGGGTGACCCAATCGGAGGTGTCGTCTCAGGGACGTGAAAACAAAAATGTGATTTTGGGAACCCTGCCTTTGGCCGCCTTTTGGGATCCCAAAAAGGCGCAAAGTCCTATAGATATGGAGCTGCGTTGGGAAGGCGATAACCTCAACGTCTTGACGGTTTTTAACCCCTATTTGTCCCGACTTTCCAACAAAGGCCGCATTGTCTTGAGCCTCAAGGGAACGGTTAGCGAACCGCTTTTTTCGACCAAAGAAATAGTATTAAAAGACGCCGTTGTTTTTTTAAATTCCGACTTGACGCCTTTTTTGTCTGGGCTACGTATCGATGATAGCAGTGTGATTCAAATCAAAGACAATGTGATGACGGTTTCCCCATTGATCCTATACTGGGAAGGGGTGGATACCCAGCCCTTGCATAGCAGTGTGCCGCGTAAAAACCGCTTTGATATTCAAGGGGCCATGACGCTTCGGGAGCTGTCTCTCAATGTCTTTAATAAGATATCTTTGGATTTTGATTTGCAATTTTCCCAAACCGATATAGCGGTTAATTTAAACAAAATTTATCAGGGAAATGTGCGGTTGGAAAAAATGTCTTTTCAAGGGCTGTATGATATCCCTATTTCACCTGCTGAAAAAATAGCGTCCCTGGCACGACAAGGGACGGAATCCGAGCGTGGGCCGCTGTTGTCTGGCGATGCCTATTTGTCACAAGGGGTGTTGTCGCTGCCCACCTTGGGCGAAAAACCACCGAAGCCTGGGATTTTATTCAATGTTTCTACCTATGTTCGGGAAAACATGGCTATTGATGGGAGTTTGATCGGAGAAGGTTTGTTAGGGAGTGTGACCAATAAATTTCATTTGGAATTGGCGGAATCCATTCAGCCGCTTCGGATTGGGGGTAGCTTTAATGCTCTCAAAATTCGCAACCCTGTTTTATTGAAAGCTGGCTACGTCTTGATCCTTAATCGGTCTTTCGGTATGTTGTCGCTGGAAGATCAACGCGTGTATTATCGGGACGCCCAATATCGGGTACATGAAAATTCGGTGGTGTTTCAAACGCAGTTTTCATCTGGCAGAGCACGCTTGATTCCCCACTTCAATGTCACCGCGGTGACAATTGTCGAGCCCACAATTCCGATAGGGAGTACGGTATCCTTGGATGCCAAGATCAATCCTGATGACACGAAATACAGACATGTCTTGGTGACCTTGTCCGGATCGGCCTATGAGCTGCAGAATTTTTTGTTTGAAAAATACATGTCGACGAAGCCTGATGTGAGCGATAGTGTCGACTATCGCAGTTCCTACCGTTTGGCGGGGGGGGGGGATCAGACGGATACCGTAGCGGTGCTTCGTCTGTTAGTCCCTCAGGTTTTTAATGTGGCGGATAGCGGCCCCCGTACCCATGACACCTTTTGGAAAGACATTGGGAGTTCGCAACTCAATTTGATTTTTAACAGTGCCTTGCGTCCCATCGAAACCGATTTGGCACGTAACGTAGGTTTAAATGATATTCGTTTTGATTACAATGTCGGGACTGCCTTGTTTAATAATTTTTCAGACAAGACGGTGGGGATTGACTTTGTAAAATCATGGTTTTCGAATCAACTCTACATGCGTGTCAAAACCAGTGTGGATTTGGAACGGAAAAATCAGACCGAGGCGTTGCAGGTCTCAGAGGTAGAATTAACCTACTTTTTTGAAAAATACTTTTCTGTGAATGCGGCTAACTTTCGCAAAGATTCAGGGCTCTATCGCAACAAATATTCGGTGAAATACAGCAATGATTTTTAAGTTTTGGATGGGCTTTTTTTGCGTCGGTCTGGCACTTCTTGGCCAGCAGCTGAGGGTGTTTGCGCAGCCTTTGAACGTTTTTCGAGAAATCTCGGAGATTAAGATATCAGGTTTGGCCCATCTGACAGCATCAGAAATTTTCTCCCATGTCACGGTCAATTCCCAAGTGGGGGAACGGGCCATCGAAGGGGTGGTCTTGAACGATATTCAGAGGCTGTATTTGACGGGCTATTTTAGTGAAGTGTCGGCGAAGACCATGGCGGTGACAGACAACCGTATGGTCTTGGTGTTTTCGGTGACTGAAAATGCGGTGGTCACGAAGGTGGTATTCTCAGGCAATACAATTTTTTCGGATGCGCGTCTCCTAGCCCATATGTATACGCGGGTTGGGCGTCCGCTGAATACCAAAGATGTGTCACGTGAAACATTGCGGATTCAGGCCGTTTACCATCAAGCGGGGTATGAGCTCTGTCAGGTCAATGGGGTCTACATGAATGAACAAAGTGAAGTAGTTTTTGTGTTGACCGAAGGGCAGATAGGGGTCCTGAGTTTATCGGGCTTGGACGTGTTGCCCCCTTTTATTTTTCTCAGGGAAATGGTGTCTCAGCCAGGGTCTATTCTGAATACCAAAACCTTGAGAGAAGACCGAGAACGGTTGATACGTCTGGGTTTTTTTGGCGAAGTGTCCTCGCCGCGGTTGGTAGAAACCGTGAATAATCAACGCGTGAATGTAGAGATGGATGTTCAGGAACGTAAATTTCGTCATGTGGATATCGGTGCTGAGCAGGAAGATACCTTGCCTCTGGTAGCTTTTTTGCGCACAGATCTGTATCACACCGTGATTCCTAGCGATTATTTGTCTGGTAAAGTCCAGGTCAATCTGTATGAAAAAACCTTTCGGGGGTATAGTTTGCGGTATACCCAACCATGGTTTTTGAATTGGGTGCCGTTGTCGTTTACGGTGGGGGGGTGGTCGGAGGTGCGTCAGGAGTTTTTGACCAAAGAAGTGCAGGTCGACAATCGGAAGCTCTATGATTTGTCTCGAAAAGGCTGGGATGTGGGCTTTGGCTTGCCCTTGGTTCGGGATGTGTTGAATGTGTCCACCCGCTTTCGTTTTGAGGAGATCCTGCCCAAAGACAAGGTCCTATCCGCCTATGATATTCGCTCTTTGGGCGTGTGGATGTTGCTGCGTACCTATCAAAATGTATACAATCCCAGAAATGGATTTTATTGGTCTTTGGATGCTGAAAAAGGCGGTGAATTGGGGGGGCTCAATTTTTACCGTATCACGACCAATGTGGCGGCTTTTTTGGGATTATGGGAAGGCAGTACGCTGGGGATTCACTTTTTGGGAGGCCTGTTTCAGCCCAATACGGATGCTGTGGATACCTTTGAAGCAGAAGGCTACCAAGTAGGCGGGAGTATGTCCTTGCGTGGGTACAAAGAAAGTTACCCAGCCTTTGTGGGTAACCGTGCGTTGTTGCTCAATACAGAGCTTCGCCAAGATTTGAATGACATAGTCCAGGTGGTGGCCTTTTATGACATAGGAAAAGCCTTCTCGGATGACTGGCTTAGCAACCTGAATTTACAGGGTTATAAGTCGGGCTATGGGGTTGGGGTTCGCTTTTTTACCCCCTTGGGCCCGCTGCGTTTTGACAGCGCATGGGGCCAGAATTGGATTCTTCATTTTGGATTTGGGCAGGTGTTTTGAGGCCATAGGAACCACGGACGCTGTCGCAAAATGAAACCAGGAGCGGATGTCTTTCTAAATCGCTCTGGTCCCCTATGAGGGATAGGCTCCCGCCGCGATTTGAAATCCCGGTTTCGTTTTGGAACGGGTATAGGCGGCGTCAGTGCTGGCCAAGAAAATCAAGGTGAAACGTGGTGCGTCGTCCGTGGCTCGAACACGGGGCCTACTGATTAAGAGTCAGCTGCTCTACCAACTGAGCTAACGACGCAACTATAAAAATGGCAGATAACGATTGTAGCGACCGCCACCGGGGATTGTCATGTCATTGTTTAATCCGTAAGCGCTCCATGAACCCCATACTAGACAGCTAAAGAAATCAGTATTTTTTCCAATTCCAAGGTAAAAGCAGTTCAAGATCTTGCGTATTTTTGCAGAGAGGGATCCGTGTGAAAATGTCTGTGTAGTAGGCCAAGGGATCCAACC